>JBDTHR010000174.1:0-4557 GCA_039936855.1 Nitrosospira sp.
TTAGCGTTCTGTAAAGTGACCCTACCGAACGCGATCCTCGTTAATGGCTCCGCTGCCTGTTGCCAGACCCGGCGTTGAGGCCCACCGGTGCGGAGTCCAGCCGGATTTAAGCGGCTAGAGCGTAACTGTCGTCGTTTGCGACTATTGGTTTCCAGATGTATTTACGAGGTAACTGGTCCTCGGTATGCCCTGCACTGCTTTGTAATCCACGTCGAAGCCAGGTCGCCCCCGGCATTCTGTTATCTACATCTATTAGATAGCGGCGAACCGGAAGAGTTCAATCGTTCACCGTTGCGCTGTTGGCTCGGGTATTTCTCGAAACAATTCAGCCGCCAACTCAGCCGCCACTTCCGACATGCTAACAGATATCAGGAAATATTACAGATAACCGAGCAGCTCTTGCGGTTGATCGATGAGGTATCTTGCTCCCCATGTCTCAGGCGGTGCAGCGTTGCCAAGGTAGCCGTATCTCGCAACGATGGGTTCCATGCCGGCCGCAAGACTGGCCTGCACGTCTCGCAGGTCGTCCCCCACGTAGACGCATTCGGATGGCGAGACTTTCATCGCGCTGCTGGCTGCAAGTAGCGGCTCTGGATGGGGTTTGGAATGTGTGGTGTCTCCACCGCTGATGATGCACCCGAAGCGATTGCTCAGGCCTAGCGCCTGTAGCAGAGGTATGGAGAAACGCGCCGGCTTGTTGGTGACGATGCCCCAGGGCAACCGGCGAATATCGAGTTGATCCAGCAGTTCAGCCACGCCTTCAAATAGTGTTGTTTCATCGCACAACCGTTCGGCGTAAAAATCAAGGAACTCCACGCGCATCGCGGCATAATCCTTATCGCCGGGTTTGATGCCGAACCCCAGACCCAGCAGGCCGCGTGCCCCTGCCGAAGCTTCGGTACGGATATGTTCCATCGGCAGGGGCGCCAGACTGCGCATGATGCGTTGCCGGTTGAGGGCTTGACCCAGATCGGGAGCGGTATCGGCAAGCGTACCGTCGAGGTCGAATAGAACCGCTTTGATCATGAATGAAGGATGGCTGGGTTCGATGGCTGAATCAGGCAATTCAGGTGCCAGTAAGGAATTGATGAGCCGACGCGGAAAGCAGGCGGGGGCTACGGCTCAGCCTGCCGCCACCAATACTTGAATTACGCAGGAGCTCAAGCACGAATTCAAGCGCGGAACGCCATGATGTAATTGACGTCTGAATCCTGTCCCAATGCATACACTTTCGTGATGGGGTTGTAAGTCAGCCCGATGATCTCCGCGACTGCAAGCCCTGCATCACGGCCCATGCGGGCCAGTTCAGATGGCTTGATGAATTTTGCGTAATCATGGGTGCCTCTGGGCAACAGATTCAGTACATATTCAGCCCCGATTATGGCGAAAAGGTACGATTTGGGATTGCGGTTGATGGTGGAGAAGAAGACCCAACCGCCGGGCTTGACAACCTGGGCGCAGGCTTGCACTGTGCTCGCCGGGTTGGGCACGTGCTCCAGCATTTCCATGCAGGTCACCACGTCATAATGATTGGGTTGTTCCTTGACAAGCTCTTCTACGGCCACCTTGCGGTAATTAACTTTTTTGTGGCTTTCCAGCAGGTGCAGCTTGGCAACTTTGAGCGCTTTATCGCCAAGATCGATACCGGTTACCTCTGCGGCCCGGTCTGCCATGCTCTCCGACAAAATGCCGCCGCCACAACCGACATCCAGTACGGATTTACCCGCAAGACCGGCAAGCTGGTCGATATAATTCAGCCGCAACGGGTTGATTTCATGCAATGGCTTGAATTCACTGCTGGGGTCCCACCAGCGGTGCGCGAGCTGGCTGAATTTTTCCAGTTCCAGCAGATCGACGTTTGCGTTGTCACTTTCCATCTGTTTAGTCATCATGCCTCTCTGCGGTTTTCGTTGGCGTTGCGGGGTGAAGTGCGACTTGTCATCCGTCTTATCTCACATGCTTCCAATCCGCTCTCCATATATCACCTGTTTATAAGGTCAACTCTTCGGAAAAATAATGGGTTTTGACGGATTACACTACGCTCCATCCATTCTGCATACCATGCAACAACAGGATGGCTTTCCGTTACGTTGCTGATTCTTCAGCTGGTCGTCATCTGTCCCTGCCAGAATTCTGCCCTGAGCAGCACCTCCTGCTCATCCAGCATGGTCAGTTTTCCGCAATTCAGCAGTATCTTACCATTTACCCACACATGGCTCACGTGTTCCCGCCCTGCGGTATAGACAAGGTGGGAAACGGGATCATAACAAGGCGAAAGTTCGAGGCTGGAAAAATCCAGCGCAATGATGTCCGCCGCCTTGCCCGCCACCAGCGAACCGGTGAGCGCGCCCAGGCCCAGTGCCCGAGCGCCGTTGAGTGTAGCCATTTGCAGGGCCTGCCACGCGGGGAGCATGTTCGCGCCGCCGCTCTGGCCTTTGGCGAGCAGCGCGGTGAAACGCATTTCTTCAAACATGTCGAGTCGATTGTTACTGGCGGCACCGTCCGTTCCAATGCCGACGTTAACGCCCGCATTCAACAGTGGGACTATGGGCGCCAGGCCATTGCCCAGCTTCAGGTTGGAAGAAGGACAATGCGCCACGGTGCAACCTTGCTGAGCCACCAATTCGATTTCGCCGTTATCCAGATAGACCATGTGCACTGCAATCAGACTGGGGCCGAGCAGGCCGAGCTTGTGCAACCGTTCCATGGGACGCATCCCGTGGATTTTCACGCTATTGCTGATTTCGTCACGGGTTTCATGCAGGTGAATATGGATGGGTAGATCGAGTTGCTCCGCATAGGTAAGAATTTTATTGAGCGCCTTATCGCCCACTGTATATGGCGCATGAGGCGCGAAACAGAACGACAGCAACGGGTGCGGACCATATTCGTCACGCAGTGCCAGACCTTTGGCCAGATAATCGTCGGCATCGCTGGCATATGCGGTAGGAAAGTCGAGGGCGATCATACCGATACTGGCGCGCATACCGGAAGCGATCGCCGCCTGAGCCGCCGCCTCGGGATAATAATACATGTCGTTAAAGCAGGTGATCCCCCCTCTCAGCATCTCGGCGCAGGCTAACCGCGTGCCATCGAGAACAAAGCCCGGATCGACGTGCCTGGTTTCCGCAGGCCATATGTGGTTGTTAAGCCAATCCATTAACGGCAGATCGTCTGCGATGCCACGCATCAGCGACATCGCAGCATGAGTGTGGAGATTTACCAACCCCGGCATCAGCACATGATTCTCAAGAACAATATGTTCCTTGGGCGCGAACCGGGCATGAGCCTCGGCATTTGGGACAATTGCGCGGATCATGCCTTCGCTGATTGCAATGGCATGATCGCGCAGTACCAACTCCGCCGGTTCTACCGGAATTATCCAGCGAGCCTCCAGCAACGTGTCGATTTTTTCTGAACAGATCATTATGCGAAAGCTTAGCAAAAAAAAACCCTGCGCGATGGCAGGGTTTTAGTTTTAAGTTTGAAGCAGGATTATTGTACTGTTGCCCGTGTGCCGGCCACTTCAACTTCAACGCGACGGTCGGGTTGCAGGCATGCGATCAGTGCCTTGGTTTTCTTGTCGCCTTTGCAGGTATCGCCGGTGACTGGATTGGCTTCGCCCTTGCCGTCGGTAAAGATGCTATCGGCTGCTATACCTTTGTCGTTGACCAGGTAGCTTTTGACAGATTCAGCGCGACGCATGGACAGTTTCTTGTTGTAATCCTCAGAGCCGATACGGTCAGCGTATCCGATTACAACGATCGTGTCGTATTTGAAACCATCCAGCTTGGAAACAAGATCATTCAGCGCTTGTTTTCCTTCGGGCTTCAGATTGGCTTTATCGAAATCGAATAGCTGGTCGGAAGAAAGCGATACTTTTTCAGGTTCGCCGTAGACAGCGGCAACAGGGGCAGCGGGTTCGGGAGGTGCTTCAACCGTCTTCTCGGGTTTTGGCAGCAATTCGGGATCGCATTCGTAGGTCGCCATGGCTGGCGTCCAGTAGCCTGTACGCCAACAGTCGCCGGATGAATCCCGGGCTGTATCCCCGCGGACATCACTTGCATACCCCTCGGGTTGCTCCTCGGCCATGGCAGCTCCTGCAAACAACATTGGCACCACCAAGGCGCCAAGCAAGAGTTTTCTCGTTACCGTATTTTTCATCTATTGCCCCTTTTTCAGAAAAACTTCAATTCAAGATCAAATCATCCCTAAGTCATGCAAATAACAAACATAGCCATTTTATTTTGGCCGCGGCACATTATTGCATATTCGCGTGCAGATTATCTAGTTATATGTCGGTTCTTGTCAAATCATGTTGTTGCAAACGGCATGAATGCTGGAATGCAGAGGTGACTTCAATACAATCGGCATGCTAAAATAAGCAGTTTTATGTATCGCTATCCGGGGTGACGCTCAGGACAACATTTAGGCTTTAAGCTACTGTTTATCCTGAATAAAATAAGTAATGGATCAATTCGCTAAAGAAACACTGCCCATCAGCCTCGAAGAGGAGATGCGCCGCTCTTATCTTGACTACGCCATGAGCGTGATTGT
>JBDTHR010000175.1:0-2663 GCA_039936855.1 Nitrosospira sp.
TAGTCTATTTGCCACTGGAAACCTGCATCCCTGAAGATAGGATTGAGCCGATAGAGTGCCGTCAACAGCGTTGTCTTGCCCGATTCATTCTTCCCGACCAGGCAGGTTATATGCTCATCGAGGCTGAACTCCCCGGAATCCTCGATACTTCGAAAATTCTGAATTCGCGCACGCATCAATTTCATGTAAGCTCCTCTACTTTAGCGACAATTGTAGACACATACACACGGTTAGTCAGCAATGGATTTACAGTACCATATGCACATACGCACTCGGCACCCGCGCGGTCAAAGTAATTTGCGTGAGTTCAGGGAAGCGGATTTGGCTGCTTTCTATAAAATTTCAGGTTTCCTGAGACGCAAGCGCAGCAGGCGAATCAATCAAACTGATAAATATCGTAATGCGAACGCTTGCTTGACAACTCTTCAGTGAATCGGTGGCATTGCAGCCCATGAACAGGTTCAAAAAATACGAAAAATCCGTTAAGCGCGGCCGACATGGCCTTTAGCGAGATCGAACTCAAACGCTGCGAGAAGGCGCTTGCGCAGTTCCTGGAGCGCCGGCGACCACCGGTTCATATTCGTGATCGGCTCGATATCTCATACCGCATCACCGGCCACAGCGTGGAAATCTTTGAGGTTCGGCCTGATTGGCAAAACCCGGCGCTGAAAACAGAATTACCCGTGGCCAAGGCTACGTACGTACGAACCCGGAATCATTGGAAGGTGTTCTGGATGCGCCAGGATCTCAAGTGGCACAGTTACGAGCCAAATTTTGTATTCAAGACGCTTGCGGCTCTTCTTGACGTCGTTGATAGCGATGAGTACGGTTGTTTTTTCGGCTGATATCAGATAACTGTGCAGCCATCACCTGCGGGCGCCCCTTAAGAGGGCGCTCCTTATTCGAAAAGGAAAACCACAATGTCACAAGACACAGTTCAGAGCGCTGTTCCGGCAGCCCAATTGATGCAAATGATCTTTGGTTTCATGACTTCACAAGCGATTTCAGTTGCGGCAAAGCTCGGTATAGCTGATTTGCTCAAAGATGAAGCAAGAAACGCGGACGAATTGGCGCAGGCGACCGGAATGCAGACACGGCCGCTCTATCGCATCATGCGCGCGCTGGCGAGCGTCGGTATTTTTGCGGAAGACGATACCGGACGTTTTCGAATGACGCCGCTGGCTGAGCCTTTGCGCGGCGATGCCCCCGGCAGCCTGCGTGATTTTGCGATTTTTCTGGGGGCGGACTGGCACTGGCGCGCATGGGGCGATCTTTCCGGCAGCGCCCAGGGCGAACAACCCGCGTTCGAGAGGATACACGGCCAGGCCTACTTTGATTATCTGGGCGCCAATCCAGAGCCTGCTCAGGTTTTCAATGATGCAATGACGAGTCTCAGTACGGCGGCAAGCGCGGCGGTCGTCAATGCATATGACTTCACCGGAATTAACCGGCTGGTCGATGTGGGGGGTGGGCATGGTTTGCTGCTTTCTTCGATTCTGCAGCAATATCCGCCGATGAGCGGGGTACTTTTCGATGCACCTTCCGTCGTCGGGGGGGCAAAGGATGTTATCGACGGGCATGGAGTGGGGGAACGCTGCGATGCGGTTGGCGGCGACTTCTTTACATCGGTACCGGCTGACGGCGACGCTTACATCATAAAGCACATTATCCACAACTGGGATGACGAACGCGCAGTGGCAATCCTCAAGAATTGCCATCGATCGATGGCTGAAAACGGCAAACTGCTGGTGGTCGAGATGGTAATTCCTGAGGGCAATGCGCCCTCACTTGGCAAGCTCCTCGATCTCGAAATGCTGGTACTCTTCCTGCATGCCCATGAACGGACAGAAGCCGAGTACCGCGCCTTGTTTGAACGAGCAGGCTTCAGGCTGACCAGAATCCTGCCCACGAAATCGGCATACAGCGTAATAGAAGGTGTACGCATATAGCATAGCTCGACGCTGCGTTAGGCGCAAAGCAGAATGAACCTAAATCCTGTAGTTGGACGGGGGTGAAGTGTGCGGTTTTTGGGGTGCAGGGCAAGGCGCAACGACGCGGAATGCGACCACGCAGGGTGGCGCAGTGCCTTCCGCAGGAAGGTGCGACCCCGAAGCGGGATGCGTGCGCCCCTTTGTGTGTGGAGCGCGATCGCAACATCCCCTGCGCTGCCCGATCCCCGCTTCGCGGGGCCCCTCGGGCGACGCTTCGGGGCGCCGTTCCATTCCAAGAAGTTGCAACGCAGCAATGTGCCGCAAAAACTGTGCAATTCGCCCCGTAGCGACCTCACTCGGAAGGTGAGCGTCAAATAATATGAAATATTGTTATTAATCATAATATTGATCTATCAAATGAGCGGTCAACTACCGGATTTAGGTTGCATAGGTCCACTCGGATGCCGTCGTTTACCATCGCTTCAATCATCATTTTTTAATAGTGTCTGTTTGGATTACCTTATCCATTATTTTCAAGGGAATTACATCATGCTAAAGAAACTGCTTGTTCATGCTGCGCTCGCTCTAACCGGGCTGGCCCTGGCGTTCCCCGCGGCTGCGCATTACATCTGGATCGAGCAGGACAAGTCGCATCACGCGCGGCTTTATTTCGGCGAATACCAGGAACAGGAAAGAGAGATGAGCCCCGGCAGGCTTGATGAGATAAAGGGG
>JBDTHR010000176.1:0-2857 GCA_039936855.1 Nitrosospira sp.
TTAAGTTAGAGGGTAATTGTGTGGTGAGCACCACCAAAAACCAGCTAAAAATGGGATTCGAAGCGGCAAAACTGCCTCGCATACTGATATCCCCCTATCTTTGAGCTCAAGTCCGACAGGCTGCTAGAAGACTCCCTTCTTCAAGCGCCGATACTCTCGCCGCCTAAAAAAGAGATTGTCAATAAAGAGAAGACATATAAAACACGTCCTTCTCCTAACGCTACTTATTTTCTAATGCATTAGAGTGAGCTTTCGCCACCAGGAACTATCGGGTTGGTAGCGTCCGCCTCAGGTTTAACCAAGCTAGCCGTGGAATCGAGGAAACCTGTCCGGTTTTCTGAAGTCGGTGCGCCTGATGCGGCTGTTCAGGCGGGAGAAACGCTATATCCGCTAAGCATGGCGGGCCAGAGGCGATTATCAGGCGACCGTCATGTGGCGCCGCCGCACCGTCTGAAATACTCGATTATCCCTGGTTGGCTGAACGCCTTGGGATTCACCGTTGGCACTTTTAGCCGCGTGATGGCCAGAAGCATCTATCGGCAAATATCAAGAATAAATCGCGATTCAACACAAGAGGAGCAATCTAATGCAACAACGTTTTAAATCCATGTCAACTAAAAGATCCTATATTGCTGCAGCAGCCTTGATGACTGCTGTCACGGTGATTGGAGCAGACAATCTGGAAGCTTGCACGCGTGCGGTATACATCGGTGCCAGTAACATGGTAATCACTGGACGAACCATGGATTGGGGGGAAGACATATTTTCAAATGCATGGGTATTCCCGCAGGGGATGACACGTGATGGTGCGCCAGGTATCAAGAACGGTATCCAATGGACATCGAAATATGGCAGCCTCGTGGTTTCCGGATATGAATCAGGTACAGCAGATGGTATGAATGAAGCGGGGCTTGTCGCCAATCTGCTTTATCTGTCGGAATCGGAATACGGTGACGATAAATCCGGAAAAAAACCGATATTAACCATAGCAGCCTGGGCACAGTATGTACTGGATAACTTTGGAAGCGTTGCCGAAACGGTCAAAGGATTGCAGGCCGAACCTTTTCATATTATGGCTCCCATACTTCCGAATGGGAAAGGCGCGCAGCTTCATCTATCAATTTCCGATCCTAGCGGTGATTCAGCCGTTTTTGAATACGTTAAAGGAAGGCTCGTTATCCATCACGGTAGTGAGTATCGGGTGATGACTAACTCTCCCAGCTATGCAGAGCAGCTTGCTATCCAGGCTTACTGGAAAAATATAAACGGCATGAACTTTCTCCCAGGCACGATCAATGCTGCTGATCGCTTTGTTCGCACCTCGTTTTTCATTGACGCGATACCGAAGCAACTTGATAAAAATACGATCAATGCTGTGCCAAGCGCAACCTATGAGAACCAGGCTATAGCCAGTGTTATGAGTGTTATGCGGTCGGTTGGGGTTCCACTGGGAGTTACTGATCCTGACAAACCCAATCTTTCATCAACCTTGTGGCGCACTGCTTATGATCATAAGAATAAGGTTTTCTACTTCGATTCCGCCACCAGCCCCAATACTTTCTGGGTTCCATTGTCCGATCTGGATTTCAGGAAAGGCGCGGCGGTAAAAAAATTGACCATTGCTGGCGGAAAAGTGTATGCCGGGAATGCCGCGAGCAAATTTGAACCGGCGGAACCATTTAAATTTCTTTCTGCAGACGCAAAATAGAACAATTTGAACCACACTGCGATTTATCGAGGCTGTTTGGTTCAAATTAGACTTTTGCCGTGGCCTTTTCGGTCAGTTACTGATAATAGTTTGCCTCAGCTTCAGCCGGCTGAATGTAGCCCGCAGGTGAATGTAACGGACAGGTTCGAGTAACCGTTGGTGGTTAAATCAGGATACCCATTCCAGGGTTGCCAGTTCCACTGCGGCCCTGGTTTTCCAGGGTGTATTGTGATGGATCAGTTCGGCCTTGTACAACGCCTTGGTGACTCAGCCAGGGCGTTGTCGTAGCTGTCTCCCCGACTGCCTGCGGAAGGTTCAACCCCCTATTTGGCAAGGCGCTCCTTGCCGGGATCCTCTATTGCCATGATACACCAAGCTTCGGATTGATCAGGCTGGCGCGCGTAGCGTGCGTGCTCCAAGGTGTTGCGCACGAAGTCCGTGCGCATGGAACTGCTCATGCGTTAGCCCACGATGCGCCTGGCAAATACACTGATGACAAGGGCCACATACAGCCAATCAGTCTTGTGAGGCTTGCAAAACACAATGCTCTTGGGGTTCAGGCCGCGATCATCGCGAGTTCATCGATTAATTTCGGGCGAATCAGCGATCATAAAAAAACCCGAAATCGGACGGGCCGGGTTCGGGTTTAGAGTTTCCACTTACAAAGGAGGGATTACTTATCCAACGGTTACATGATAAAACTACCAGAAATAAAGTCAAGCATTTTTGCGCATGTCCCGATCAGCAAAATCAGGCCGGAACATGCCGATTTATATCGATCAGCGATAAAAACCTGGGATCTTTCTCTTCTCTCCCTAAATCAAGCGCGGCGGCGGATCAGCAGAACTAAGACTCCAAGCCCAACGAGCATCATTGCATAGGTTGATGGCTCCGGAACGGGTGTGAGAACGCCAAATAACCCGTGGGCTTCTTCGTTGGGCCCAGCAGTGAAATACAGCAGGTGGCTGCTCCCGGCCAACATGTCGTTTCCAGGGGAAAGCGCCCATAACCCATCGACCGCGAGCGGTTTATTGCTGGCATCGAGCACTTGTCCAAGATACGCGTGAGTATTCGGGTCGTAAATGTTTATGTGCCCGTCGCCGAAATTACCCACCAGCAGGTCGCCCGCCATCGGGCCGAACGAAGATG
>JBDTHR010000177.1:0-3097 GCA_039936855.1 Nitrosospira sp.
GCCGGTTATCGACTCGAGTAGTGCTGAGGCTTTCAATCGAAGCGTCGGTACAATTAACGCCTGGCAAAAACAAATGCAGGTCTACCATGACTGCATGATCAAGGAAGCCAATGCCGATAGCGTAATTATTAATCAGTCTGCAACGGCAGGGCAGGGACGGATAAACGGAATGGTGGAAAAGATAAATGCAGAAATTGCTGCTGGAAAGCAGAAGGTAGAGCAGGGCCAAAGCGCTTCTCCTTCTTTGTTTCCCCCACCCGGAGCAGCCCCTGGCAGCCTGGGGTATTAAACGGAAGAGGTAAGCTCTTCAGCTTATGAACGCAAGGACGGTCTATATGCCGACTATGCCGATCGGCCGATGCCCACCCGCTTCAATTAGCAGCTGAAAATTTGAAATAACAGGAACAGCCTGATTTTTGCCGTCTTCATATTGGAATGTATCGGTCACAAGTCAAAATCATTGAAGGCTTGGGATTCGATACCAACTACTGCGGTAGTCGTATTATTGCTCATTCTGGCATCGGCATCAGGTTCCTTGCTGGCACAACCGGATACTGAGCCGGATGCCCGCTTGCCGGCTCAACCGGTCGCCCAGCCAGGCGCCTCATCGTCAATTGCCCCAACTACTCTTCTTCCTGTTGTCATTACAGGTACGCGCATGGAGCAATCGAGTTTCTCGCTGCCCATGTCCATAGACGTGGTGGAGGGGTTGGTGATCCAGGACTCCCAGCCACGCGTCAATCTCTCTGAAGCGCTCTCGCGCGTTCCGGGCCTGGTCATTCAAAACCGCCAGAATTATGCGCAGGATCTGCAGGTCTCCAGCCGAGGTTTTGGGGCGCGCTCCTCTTTCGGCATTCGCGGCATACGGATGATTGTGGACGACATACCCGCTTCCATGCCGGATGGACAAGGCCAGGCGGCTAACATCAACCTGGGTTCGACCAAGCGCATTGAAGTGCTGCGCGGCCCTTTCTCGGCTATCTACGGCAATGCCTCCGGTGGCGTGATACAGGCATTTACCGAAGACGGCCCGGCGGAACACACGATATCGGGCACGCTGCTGGGGGGCAGTTATGGCACGACGCGGGGAGAGATTAAACTTGGTGGTACGCTGGGCGGGTCGGGTCCGGCAGGTGCAGCGGACGCAGTAGCAGGGCCGTTCAACTATATGGTCGATATTTCTCGTTTTCAAACGGAGGGTTACCGCGACCACAGCGCCGCTACACGCTACCAGGCAAGTGCAAAGCTTACCTACCGGGTCAATCAGGATGCCACGCTTACCCTGATAGCAAACGAATTGCACCAGGGCAATACACAAGATCCGCTCGGGCTCACGCGCGCTGAGGTGAGCGCTAATCCGCGCCAGGCAAATATAAGCGCCACCACCTTCAATACTCGCAAGAGCATCGACAATACACAGGGCGGGCTCGTCTATACGCATAGATTTTCATCGGCGAACACTGTCAAGCTGATAGGTTATACGGGGACCCGGCAGATTGAGCAGTTTCTCGCCATTCCACGCGGCGCGCAGATTCCAGCCACGAGCTCGGGGGGCGTTATCGATCTGGATCGCGAATTTGGCGGACTCGGTTTGAGATGGATGCATCGTGGCAGCGGGGAGCGTCCTCTTACGGTGACTGCCAGCATCGATTATGAAATTTCCAAGGAAAGACGCAAGGGATTCGAGAATTTTTCGGGGATGGCTTTGGGTGTACGCGGAAACATGCGTCGCAACGAGGATGATACGGTCTCCAGCTTCAGCCAGTATGTACAAGCCGAGTGGCAGTTTGCGCCAGCGTGGATACTTTCTGCCGGAGTGCGCCATACCGAAGTGAAATTCAGGTCGGAAGATTTTTTTATCCGGTCCGATAACACCAATGACAGCGGCAATCTGGCTTTCCGCAATGTCATTCCAATATTGGGGCTGTTGTATAAGGCAACGTCCACGCTCAATCTATACGTCAGCGGGGGAGGAGGTTTCGAGACACCGACTTTTGCCGAGCTTGCCTACAGGCCGGACGGCGCAACAGGTCTCAATTTCTCTCTCCGGCCGAGCAAGAGCCGCAATGTAGAAGCAGGGGTTAAATGGTTGGCTACGAACAATACACGGTTCAATCTCGCATTTTTTGAAACGCGGGTAACTGGTGAAATACTGCCCGCGACAAGTTCCGGAGGCCGAACCACTTTTCAAAATGCAGCCGATACCAGACGCCGCGGTGTAGAAGTTTCAGCCGACGCCCGCTTGGGCACTGATCTATCCGCGTACTTGTCTTATACCTATCTTGATGCTGAATTCGAGGATTCGTATACGTATCTTCGGACTGGAGGACTTTCTACCACCGTAGCCAGTGGTAATTTTCTGCCTGGTGTTCCGCGCAATACCGCTTACACGGAGTTGGCGTGGCGGCGCGGCATGCCAGGTTTTTCGGCGGTCGCGGAAGCTATCTATCGCGACAAGGTTTTCGCAAACGATATCAATACCGAGGCGGCTAAACGATACGGCATCGCCAATATCCGGTTCTCCTATTCACATCAGATCGGCGGCTGGAAGCTCAGCGAATTTTTGCGATTGGACAATATCACCAATACGCGATATGTGGGCTCGGTAATCGTAAACGAAGGGAACAACCGCTTCTATGAACCTGCCCCGGGGCGGAACGTAATGGTGGGCATGAGCGCAAGATATACGTTTTAACCAACGGTTGTTCATGCCGCGTGGGGGCAGCAGCTCAACCTGATTACAATGCCCGTTTGGAAGAAGGACTTGCCTTGGAAGGTTTAGCGTTATCGATGCTGGTTCCGTCGTCGATCACACTTTAGTTGATGTCTGGATAAGCGATAGTACGCAGGTTCCAATTTATATCCCGCTCCAGGTACACGTATGCTTGACGTATCGCATATTACTCCTTACCATGCCACGGCATGATCATCAGCTATCGGGATAAGCGAACCCGAACGTTCTCTGAAGGAAAACGCGTCGAGGAGTTCGCCGGCTTCGCGCGCAAGGCGGAACTGCACCTCGACCAGTTAGATGCGGCGACCTCAATATTGGACCTGAATTTACCGGGGAACCGGCTTGAAGCGTTGAAAGGCGATC
>JBDTHR010000178.1:0-3535 GCA_039936855.1 Nitrosospira sp.
GCAACAATTTTTTTTGCATTCATCCTCACACCTCCTATTCTTTACATTGCAAAGCAGATCTTGGTTTTTTTAATTCATGGTGAAGAATATGGAAAGAAAAGGTCTTTGTCAACTTATTTATGTTTAAAGTATTATTAAGATTGATTCCTGTCAACTTCAAGCTTGTTATGCCCAAGCTTCTTGGACCAGGGCGACGGCACATGACGTTTAGCGTTGTCTATTTCAGGGCGTGAGGCGCCCGACGGTCGAAGAAACGATAAGAGGGCAGAGCCCGCCCTACTGGCGTCGTCAGGTGAGGTTAGTGCGGCGGGAACGGATGAAGGCGTGCAAACAGCAGAGCGCGTTCGCTATGTTGGAGGCAGCGGTAGATCGGGTTTGGTACAGCCAACAATAGGCGAGTGTCAATATATTAAAGTAGGTCGGGCGCAGCCCGACCTACTTCTGGGGGTAGCGCAGCGTAGCCATCAGAGGCGTGGACACAGCAGAGCACATTTAGAATTGCGTAATTATTCCTTTTTTATGCTATGGCCGCCGAACTGGTTGCGCAACGCCGACAGCATTTTGTTGGAGTATGACTCGGGATCGCGTGACTGCAACCGCTGCAATAACGCCAGCGTGATTACCGGCGCGGCGACATTGAGATCGATTGCCTCCGCGACGGTCCAGCGCCCCTCGCCGGAGTCAGGCACATAGGCGGCAATGCCTTCCAACTCAGGATTTTCTGCAAGTGCCGCAGCGGCCAGGTCGAGCAGCCATGACCGCACGACGCTTCCGTCGCGCCATATCTCCGCCACTTGGTGCAAATCCAGGTTGAACTCGGTCTTGCTGTTCATAAGGGCAAACCCTTCACCGTAAGCCTGCATCAGGCCATACTCGATACCGTTGTGAATCATCTTGGTGAAGTGCCCGGCACCACTGGGGCCGACATGGCCCCAGCCTTTGTCAGGCGCGGGAGCAAGCGTCTCGAAAATAGGGCGCAACCGGGCGACGACTGCGTCATCGCCACCTACCATGATACTGTAGCCGTTCTCAAGACCCCATACGCCGCCACTGGTACCGACATCCACATAGTGGATGCCGCTCGCCTTCAGCATCTGGGCGCGGCGTTGCGTATCCTTATAATTCGAATTGCCGCCATCGATAATGACGTCATCCGGTGCCAGCAGCGGTAACAGCGTAGCTATCGTTTTATCTACCGGTGCGCCGTCGGGAATCATCAACCATACGATGCGCGGCGACTTCAGCTTGGCCACGAGGTCTTCGATCGACGCTGCCGCCGTTATGCCTTGTTCCGCCGCCTGGTTACGCGTGTCCGCGCTGCGGGAGAAACCGGCTACGTGATGGCCATTCCGCAGTAGCCGCTCCGACATGGGGCCACCCATGCGTCCCAATCCGATCATTCCGACATCCATTGTTTCGCCCCAATTCTCAGTTATATGGACCGCCTGTAGCAGTGGTTCAGGCCGCGTGATTGCAGGCAGCAAGAATATCTTGCCGTTTTTCCTTTATCGCTCCAAGCAGTTTGTCATATGAAACGGCAAAAGAGGCTACGCCGTCATTCTGAAGTTTTTCGGTGATGGCATCAAGATCGACTCCCAGATGCGGCAGTTGTTCAATATTCGCTTTCGCCTGCGCCATATCCTCTTGCAATGTTGGGTGCACGCGGCCGTGATCGCTGAATGCCTGGAGAGTTTTGGGTGGTACGGTGTTGACGGTATCGGGGCCGATCAATTCTTCCAGGTAGAGCACATCTGAATATGCCGGATTCTTGGTTCCGGTACTGCCCCATAGTGGCCGCTGCACACGTGCGCCTTTACCGCGCAGCGTGGCAAACGATTCGCCATAAAATACTTCGCGAAAGCGTTGATAAGCAAGCTTGGCGTTGGCGATGGCAATCTTGCCGCGCAGATTGAGCGCCTCTGGCGTACCAATTTTTTCCAGCAGGGCATCGACCACGGTATCCACCCGGCTGACAAAAAAGGACGCAACGGAAACGGGCAAGGGCTTGATTGTGCCAGGTGACGCTGTCCGGCGTTCAAGCCCGGCAATATACGCTTGTGCCACCACATCATAATGCTTAAGCGAAAACATCAGTGTGACGTTGACATTGATGCCTTCGCTGGTCAACTGCTCGATAGCCGGAATGCCCTCGGGCGTGGCAGGAATCTTGATCATCAGATTGGGGCGTTGCACAGCCTGCCACAACCGCCGCGCCTCAGCGATGCTGCCTTCGGTATCGTGAGCGAGTTGCGGCGAGACTTCAAGGCTGACATAGCCGTCCGCACCGTTCGTTTCGTCGTACACGGGCCGCAGCACATCGGCGGCCATGCGGATATCTTCGATAGCTACTGCCTCAAACAGTGCTTTGTCGGTTTGTTTATCGTTGTCTTTCAGCAGTTTGCGCAGCGCATCATCGTAACTGTTTCCGCGAGTAATGGCTTGCTCAAAAATGGTTGGATTGCTGGTCAGGCCGCGCAGTTTGTCAACTTCTACAAGTCGTTGCAGTTCTCCGCTATTAATGAGATCGCGGCTGATAGAGTCCAGCCAGATGGATTGGCCGCATTGCAGTAACTGTTCCAGAGGTTTCATGGGATCTATGCTCCTTTAGCGATGGCACTGTTGCAAAAGGCTGCTGTGAACGACTCGCGCAACTTGCCGGCTTCACGCGACTGCCTAGGCGCTTCACAGCGGCGTCGGGTAGCTGTGTCTTATATCTCGGGAGATGATTTTTACCCTTCAGGGGTATAAAGCACGTCAGTAAGACAACGCAATTAAGCGATCGTTCATTGCATTGCTCACTGCTTCTTGTCTGATTGGTTTTTCAGACCGAGAGACGGACACGGTTTTCGATTAAGGTTTCATTACGCCAGTTGCTTGCCCTGCTTGACGGTATGTCGGCAAGTGACTAAATATTGGCTATCTTTTCAGTAATAAGCGTTTCAGTCATACGCGCGAGTTAGCCGTTGGCGCTGCAAAAATAATATGAGTCGTCCTGGATATTTACAGGCGATGCCCTGTCGATCATGTTTTTTCCAGCGCTAAAAATGATTCTTCCAGTCGCGGATCGCGGAAAACACGCTGATACGATCAGTCAACGATGTGCCGGCATAGTTGCTGGCACTCTGGATAACTTCCGGTTCGGTGCAGCGCAGAAACGGATTGGTGGCTTTTTCCAATGCGATGGTGCAGGGCAGGGTGGGAAGATTATGCTCGCGTAATTTTACGGTTGCCGTCTCCCGTTCGATCAGCGCCTGGTTGCCTGGCTCGACCATCCTGGCGAAGCGAACATTATTGAGTGTATATTCATGACCGCAATAGATCAATGTATCGTTGGGTAAATCGGACAGTTTTTCCAGGGAATCGACCATTTGCCGTGCAGTGCCCTCGAATAATCGTCCGCAGCCGCAGCCGAACAACGTGTCTCCACAAAACAGCAGGTTTGCGCCATAATAGGCAATATGTCCGGCAGTATGACCGGGGATATCCAGGACCTTGAGGCTGAGCGAGAATTCCGAAAGGTAGACGTTACCTTCCT
>JBDTHR010000179.1:0-4101 GCA_039936855.1 Nitrosospira sp.
GTCGCGACCGCGTCGATGAGCCGCTGCTCTTCCGGCACCAGGAATGGTTTGTCTTCCGGATAGAAAACACGCAACTGGCCGCAGAGCTCGTTGTTGGCGTTAACCTTCGAGTGCAGTTCGTGCGTACGCCTCTGGTCATGATTTTCAGAAGTGAAACGTCTGCCGTCGAGTTCAATCACGGCGGCAGCAATTTCCGGGAATTGCATGGCTGGTATCAGGTGCTCAAAAATCTGCTGGCAGACGTTATCCACCGACAGTTCCGGCCCCATGCCACGGCGAATTTCGTAAAGACAGGTAATTTCTTTCAGACGCTCGCGCAGCGCATGGCCTGCATCGGCAGGTTCATCCATAGCAGGACGAATCGGGTCCTCAAGTTTTTTACCCTGGCTGGTCATTAACGGCTTTCATCATTTGAACAATTCAATCTCCCGTTTCACCCGTCCCACTAAGCGAATTTATATATTCTGCTTAGTTTATATCAGTCATACGCTTCAGGTAAGTTCATTGCTATACCGCGAGGGGAATTCCGTGGTTGTGCATGTGTGCGGATGTTATCGCGCAAATGACGCCATTCTCGTTAAAGCCGCGTGATCCGAAAGACTTTCCGCGCCCGCCGGTATTATATGTACCCGGCGCCAGTCTGCGCTGTTGCTGGCACTCAGTCATCTCACCACGCAACAGGCGACAAAATCGGTATGATGCTGGAGCGGACCCTATCACGGCATTCGGTCAACCCGCGCCGTAACTGCGCGACCATAGCCGCAACCTGAATGTTTCGCAAAAAAAATAATACATCGGTTAGAGTTACTTGTAATCGAAATAATGTGTAACGCGGCAATAAACGTAGCTTATTGTTGCCTTACGAGTGAGCGGGATATAAAAATGGACAAAGATTATTGGCGGGAGCGCTGGAAGCTGGAAGAAACCGGTTTTCATCAAAACGAGGTTAATCCGTATTTGCGCCAATACTGGCAGGCGTTACATCTTGCCACCGGCAGCGAAGTATTCGTGCCGCTGTGCGGCAAAAGCCGCGATATGTCATGGCTGAGTGAACAAGGATATGCGGTGCTAGGGGTGGAAACCAGCACAGTCGCAGTGCAAGCGTTCTTTAAGGAGAATGGCTACATCCCAAATCAAACAAGCAGTGAAAGTTTCGACCGCTACGATGCGGGCGGCATCCAAATCCTGTGCGGGGATTTTTTTGACCTGAGCAAGCACGACCTGGAAAAAACAAGCGCAGTGTACGATCGCGCATCGCTAATCGCGCTGCCGCCGGAAATGCACGAACGTTATGCGGATCACCTGTTGAACATCCTGCCGCCTGCAGCGCAAATCCTGCTGATCACTCTGGACTATCCCCAACCGGAAATGGCGGGCCCGCCATTTGCAGTTTCCGCGAAAGAAGTTGATACGCTCTACCACAAGCGGTTCACGATACGTCCGCTATCGCAACTGGACGTGCTTGCGCAAGAACCACGCTTTCAAGAGCGTGGCCTCAGCCGGTTACAGGAAAGCGTCTTCCTGCTAACCCCGCACAAATAGCGAAACTGAGTGGCTTTTATGAAATGCCGACTTCATATGGGGATCGCTATCGGGGAGGTAATATTCGTCCGGAAAACTGACCGGACGATTACCGCCAAAAATATGCAGCTTCCTTCTTGTTCACCAAGAGATGGCGAAAAAAACCCTCTCAAGATCTTTCACAAGCAACTTCAATCAGATTTTCTTGCCGCCCGAATCTCGTCAGCCAGTTGCAGCACGCTCATGGCGTAATTCACGCTGCGGTTATAGCGAGTGATGACGTAGAAGTTATTGAAGCCCAGCCAATGTTCGTTTCCGGTTTCATTTTCCAGTTCAATCAGCGTAACCTGGCGGCCGGCTGCTATAGGGACTTGCGGCGCAATGCCCAATTTCCTCAGTCTTTCCACGGTATATGCCGGTTTTTCCCCGGTGTATATTGCCTCCCGGTAGTTTTCGCCGTTGACGAGGGCGGATGCGACTATCGCTTGCCCTGTTTCCCAGCCGTAGCCTTTCAGATAATTGGCGACACTGCCAATCGCATCCACCGTACTACCGGACAAATCGGTCTTGCCATCATTATCGAAATCCACCGCATATCGCCGATAGCTGCTGGGCATGAATTGCGGGATGCCGATAGCCCCTGCATACGAGCCTTTGATGCTCAACAGGTCAGAACGCTGTTCCCGTCCCAGCAACAAGTATTGTTCCAGTTCGTCGCGAAAGAAAGCAGCACGCTTCGGATAATCTAACGCGAGCGTAGTCAATGCATCCAGCACGCGATGTTTACCGGTTTGTACGCCATAGTTTGTTTCGACACCGATTATGGCGACAATGATTTCTTCAGGAACACCAAACTCCTTGCGCGCCCGTTCCAGGGTCGAGGCATGGGTGTTCCAGAAGAGAACACCATCGGTGACACGTTGAGGGGAAACCAGCATGGGACGGAATTCATGCCACGGCCTGGAAGTCGCGGGGCGCGTAATTGCCTTGATGATGGATGGCTGAAACTGGGCCAAACGGAAAACACTTTCAAGCTCCGCCTGGGCGAACCCATGCCGTTCCACCATCTGACCGATGAAAGTTTCGAGCTCCGGCCGCAGTGGTGGCGGCGCGGTTGCGCCGGTCGTACCCGTCGCACATCCGGCGAACGTCAGAAATCCGAAGGCATAGAATAACAGTCGCATGAATTCTCCATAATTTGCAAGTACACGAAGTTGCTTATCTTTTTCACTATTGATCATTATTGATGCAGACGATCGATAATTCTCTATCGACTTCATTCTCCGCACCAAATTCATCGCTTTTCGGAAAACGCCGCATCAGCTTTCTTCTTCACAGGGGTGTGACAGCGGCTTTCAGGATGATCGACCAATAATGACACTTTACCGCGTATCGCCCCACTCCCGCCATCCCTTCAGCATCGGGAAATAAAGTCCCCGCCTCACGGGCTGGCCATCGAACGAACGCATAAGCGTCGCATAACGGTCGAGTTGGGCTCGATAGCGTTCCTGTTCAGTGTCGAGAAAACCTTCCAGGTTCGAGCCTTCATGACTGCTGGTCTTGTAGTCCACCACCCACCGCTGACCGTTCTCATCACGAAAGGTACGATCAATAACGAGATCGATATACTCGCCCCCCGCTATCGTTGTCATGCGCAATTCGTTGCGAGCATCCCGCTGTGGGCCGAGCAACCATTGTCCGCGCCGATCGCTCACCGCATGGGTAAGCGCGATATGTACCCGTTTGACAGCCGCATCGGTATCGGCCTCATTGCCGATCATGCCGCACGCGGTGAACTGACGCTTAAAAATATCCTGTAACTGGAAAATCTTCGCCGTGTTCCAGTTCGCCACCCCGTCCTCGGCGATACGCTGTAGCCAGCGGTGCACGATGTTTCCGATAATGCGCGCCGTTTCCCCGGCCCATGAAAACTCGATCTCGCCCTGACTCGGCAATCCCTGCTGCCGAGCCTTCCACTGTACCGAGGGCGGCGCAACCGGCGGTGTCCACCCTGAGACAAGGCGCCGCAAAGACTGATCGATAGCGTATTCGCCTGCCGCGCGCGGCGCTTTATCATCAGCGGCAAATAATCCGCCTGAAGATATCGCTTGTGCCGCAGCTTCTGCATAAACATATTCCACCATGGGCCAGATTTTGCTCAGCAGTGTTTTTCCCGCAGGCGGCTTCAGTTCGAAAGGTTCAGACAAACCTTCCCCTTCGCGAATACCCACGCTGCCCAGCAGATGCAGGCGCCGCCTGGCACGTGTTGCAGCCACGTAGAACAAGCGTCCATCCTCCAGGCGTTCTTTTTCACCGTCGAGTTTCTCCAGCCATGAATAAATGCGGTCGGCCTCTCCACCCGTTTCCTGAATCGGCGCAAGCAGCAGGTCGTTACCTTCGACTGGCTCTTCCGTAGCAAGCGCAGGCCGTAAATACTCCATCCACATGAATAACTTCTTATCGTTGCCGCGCGATGAGCGGCCAAGACCGGGTACGATCACATGATCGAATTCCAGGCCCTTGGCCTTGTGGATCGTCATGATTTGCAGGGTACCGTCGGCTTTTACGTCAGGTAGCGCG
>JBDTHR010000180.1:0-3827 GCA_039936855.1 Nitrosospira sp.
AAGCCATGAGTGTAAGCGCCCGATTCTTATCGGCGGATTCCGCCCTGGCCATCAGACGTGATGCGGCGCGAGCTTCACGTCCTATTGATTGCATGTAAGTCTTGATGTCGATGATGTCCATGTCACGTTCCCATTTAGACAGCGAAATTAAATAAGTGCGAAATCATAGCGATATCGCTGGCATCAGGAATGACGCGCAAACGATAAATGCGTCATGCGGCGGAGGCCAATATCCAGCGAGCGGTAAAACGTCTCCCCGGAACTGCAGCCGCATTCCGGATCAACCCGAAAATGACGAACCTGACCCTATCGCCCCGCGGATAAATAGCATTAGGACGCCGGCAATGTTGCTAGCGCCTGGTAATCGCGAAGCGCAACCCCAATTGCAGCAATTCATCCCACGCATCACCCCTGGCAACACCCTTGCTGATCCTGTCTATTTTTGCGGCATGCATCAAGGCCGATACCAATGGTTGGAGATCAAGGCGTCTGGCAGCACTTTCCATCGCTTTCTGTTGATCTCCCCAGGCTCTTATCTGGCTCATCAGTTGCGTGAGGGGCCTGCCGGAATCCAATCCTTTACGAATCGTTATCAACGAACGTATTTGCCCCGCAAGCGTATTCACTATCAGCGGCAATGCCGCGCCCTCGCCCTGCAAACCTTCCAGCATGCGGGTATAACGCGCGGTTTCGCCCGCCATCAGTGCGCCGGATAACTTGAAAACGTCGTAACGCGCCACATCCAGCACCGCATCTTTCACTTGATCAAAGGACAACATGCCCGGTGGATAAAGCAATGCAAGTTTCTTAAGTTCCTGATAAGCCGCAATCAGGTTGCCTTCAACCTTGTCGGCTAAAAACCGCACGGTATCCGTATCGGCTTTTTGCGCTTGCATGTCCAGGCGTTGGACGATCCACATGGGCAAGCGGGCGCGTTCCACGGGATAGACCTGAACCATCACCCCGCCACCTTCGAGCGCCTTGAACCACTTCGTTGCTGTAGCCTGCTTGTCCATTTTCGGCAAGGTAACGAGCGTGACGGTATCGGGCGGCAACGAACGGCAATATCCCTCCATTACCGCACTGCCCGGATTCCCCGGTTTACCGGATGGTATACGGACGTCCATTATACGTCTTTCACCGAATAGCGACAGGCTACTGCTGCGCTGCTGCAGATCCATCCAGTTGAAATGTTGATCTATGGAAAAAATCTCACGCTCGATATAACCTGCCTGATGCGCCTTGGCACGAATCAGATCGGCAGCCTCAAGGGTCAGCAGCAGTTCGTCGCCGAATACCGTATAGAGCGGCGCAAGCTGCTTACGAAGATGCTGGGAAAGATTATCGGAGGTAATACGCATTGCAGCCCCTTGCAGCACGAGATCCGGTCATTCTTGCGGCGCCATTATCCTTTCACGATTTTAACCGCTTCCAATCGCCGCAAGATCTGCCCTGCGGAATCGCTTTGCATTTCTCTGACGAGCATCGCTTCCTCTCCCTCTTTCCCCACTACTTGCGCATCGGTAAAAGGCATAATGCGACGCTGAACGATCTCGTTGGTAGGGATGAGTTCTGCTCCCTTGGCATCGACAAGGCGAAATGAAACCCGATAGAAGAGTTCAAATTCCCGCACCCGTCCGCCTCCTGATACCGACATGATTTGCTTGTTATTTGATACGCTGACAATTTCCAGTATGGCCTGGGCATCTTTCGACTTTTCCACAATGCGGGCATTCGTGCCGCCCTTGATGAGACGTCTGAGGTCGGTCCCGAGAGTATGCCCGGCGGGGAATGAGATATAAAGCGTTTCAAATGGGAGATTGGCCTGGCCGCGCAATTGAAAACCACAGGCCGCCAGAAAGAAACAGGATACAATCAGCAGAACTTTTTTCATGAGACATCCTCACATTCAGTTTTCAGGAACCTTTGAACAGGTTCAGTACAGCGCCTTTACGCCCGCATCGGACTCGTTCGGGAATTTCTTCAAACAACGATGTTGACCAACCTGCCTGGCACGACCACGATCTTCTTCACCTCGCCATCGACGAACTTGCGCACCTGCTCGCTTTCCAGCGCGAGAATCTCAATAGCAGCGGATTCCGTATCTCTGGCAACGCGGATTTTGCCGCGCAGCTTGCCGTTGACCTGAACTATCAGTTCAATATCATCCTGGACAAGCGCCATGCTATCAACTTGCGGCCAGGACTGATCTAGGAGTTCCGTTCCCGGCTTAAGTTCACGCCACAGCGCGTGGCAGATATGGGGAATGATAGGCGATAGCAGCAATACAATACTTTCCATCGCTTCCTGCATCAGGCTGCGCGCAGCCGGGCGGGTATCCTGCAGCTTTCCAAGTGCGTTCATTAACTCCATCACGGCTGCGATGGCGGTATTAAAGGTGTGCCGCCTGCCCAGATCGTCGCCAACCTTGGCGATAGTCTGATGCAATTGGTAACGCAAGGACCGCAGTTCCGGACCGAGGTCTTCATTTTGCACCGGGTAGTCAATCGTTCCTTGCTGCATATGTTCATATACCTGTTTCCATAACCGCTTCAGAAAGCGAAATGCGCCATCTATCCCGGCATCCGCCCATTCGAGAGTCTGCTCGGGGGGGCTGGCGAACATCATGAACAGCCGTGCGGTATCGGCCCCATATTGGTCCACCAGTTTTTGCGGGTCAACGCCGTTATTCCTGGATTTAGACATGGTACCGATTCCGCCCAACTCCACCGGTTGACCATCCGTGCGCAGCAACGCGCCAATACGCCGGCCTTGCTCATCGGTTTGGATATCGACATCCGCCGGATTGAAATACTCGATACGCCCGGCTTGGGTTTTTCGAAACATGATCTCGTTCAGAACCATGCCCTGGGTCAGCAAATTGGCGAATGGCTCGTCGAACACGACCAACCCGAGATCGTGCATGACCTTGCTCCAGAAGCGAGAATAGAGAAGATGCAAGATAGCGTGTTCGATGCCGCCAATGTACTGGTCCACCGGCAGCCAGTAATCTACACGCGCATCGACCATGCTCTTGTTCTGGCCGACACAGGCGTAGCGCATGTAATACCATGAGGAATCGACAAAAGTATCCATGGTGTCTGTTTCCCGCCGCGCTGGCTTGCCGCAGCGGGGACACTGGCAGGCGTAAAATGACGGGGTCTTCGCTAACGGATTGCCGGACCCGTCCGGCACCAGATTGTCCGGAAGCACGACGGGAAGCTGGTCATCGGGTACCGGTACCACACCACATGCATCACAATAAATAAGAGGAATAGGGCAGCCCCAGTAGCGCTGGCGTGAAATGCCCCAGTCGCGGAGACGGTAGTGCACACGTTTTTCACCCAACCCCTTTGCTTGTAAATCAATAGAAATTGCATCAATGGCTTGCTGGAAATCGAGGCCGTCATATTTGCCAGAATTGATACAGATACCTTGCTCTGCATACCACAATTTCCAGCTGTTGTTGCTGAATGTATAACCATCAAGCGCTGTTTTTAGTTGAGCCTGCCCTTTCTCATTCCAATTACTGGAGTCTAGTTGAGTCTTGATTTCATTCTGCGTACTTTCCACCATCATATTCTTGATTACCTGCTTAACCGGCAGGGAATATTTGGCCGCGAACTCGAAATCACGTTCGTCGTGCGCTGGCACCGCCATTACCGCGCCTTCGCCATAGCCCATCAACACATAGTTAGCGATCCATACTGGAAGTCTTGCTCCCGTCAGCGGATGGATGACAAACAGTCCCGTGTCCATCCCTTTCTTTTCCTGGGTCGCGATTTCCGCTTCCATGGTGGCACCATGCCTGCAGGCCTCGATGAACT
>JBDTHR010000181.1:0-5211 GCA_039936855.1 Nitrosospira sp.
TCGGACAAAATCCCATCAACAGCGCCACTTTACGCACCGGATAAAGGATAGGCTGGAACCCCGAATTGGCAAGTATAAGTAGAACTAAGGATTTAGGCAAAGAATTTCCTCTGAGTCCGGCGGTTACGGAAATTATAGGCGAGGACAGTCAAGGTCAGCGTATCGATAATTTCTTGATCAAACGCCTTAAAAATGTGCCTAAAAGTCACATCTACCAGCTATTACGGAGCGGGCAGGTGCGACTAAACAGCAAGCGCATCGGTGCGGATCGTCATCTTGAACTGGGTGATATGGTGCGCATACCGCCGGTGAGGTTGGTGGAAAAAAATTTTCTATCCAGAAAGAAGATAACTAAAAGCCGGTTTATTCCATTCGAAATTTTGTTTGAGGACGACGTTCTTGTCGTTATCAACAAACCGGCGGGAGTAGCGGTACATGGAGGCAGCGGCGTGAGCTTTGGTGTCATTGAGCAATTGCGTGCTCAGCATCCCGATTGGAAATTTCTCGAACTGGTTCATCGCCTCGATAGGGAGACTTCGGGGATTTTGCTCTTGGCCAAGAACCGTCTTGCGCTCGTTGAGTTGCACCGGATAATACGTGCAGGGATGATGGAAAAACGGTACCTCGCGCTGGTAAAAGGCAAGTGGCGCAATACGAGACAAAGCGTCAAGCTGTTTCTCAGGAAATATGTAACACCCGTAGGCGAACGGCGCGTGGCGGTGATTGCGGATGAGGTGGGAAACGAGGAAGGAAAAAGCGCTCACACCATTTTTAATCTGAAAAAATCCTGGCAGCATTTCAGTTTGCTGGAAGCGGAGTTGAAAACGGGCCGCACTCATCAAATTCGCGTGCACCTCGCTCATCTGGATTTTCCCATAGCGGGCGACGATAAGTATGGAGACTTTGAGCTGAACAGGAAGCTGATGAGGCTAGGCCCCGGAAGAGGTCTCAAGCGCATGTTCCTGCACGCCTTTATAGTCGAAGTTGCGCATCCGGTAACCGGGAGAATGCTTCGTATTGAAGCGCCGCTGGCAGAAGACCTGCGCAAGTTTTTGCTTGAACTGGATGCAGATAGTACGCCTTTGTGCCCATAATAGGCTCGTCGAGCGATATATATGATTTTTCGGGACGGTGAGAGGCCTGAATTCCATTCCTGACTCAGGCAAGAGGAGGAGTCTCCGGAAATTGAGGAGAGAGCGTAACTTTTCTGGTAAGCCTGACTCCGCGTGGTTCGCTATATCACTTCATTGGAAGGATTAAAATAACATGGCAGATTCAGAAAATCGCAACGAAGGTTGGGAAAAGCAGGTGCTTGAAAAATTAGCGCTCTCATCTTTGAAAGAACAACGCAGGGCGCGTCAATGGAGCATATTTTTCAAATCGCTTACATTTATCTATTTGTTTGTTTTGTTATTCATGTTTACTGGCTGGTTTAGTGGAGATGATATGTCCATGTCCCGCAAACATACTGCCCTGGTCGAGTTGCGGGGCGTAATCTCTCCCGATAGCATTAGTAGTGCTGATAATATAATCGCAGGTTTGCAGCATGCGTTCAAGGATGCAAAAACGCAGGGAGTGATTCTGCGCATCAACAGTCCGGGCGGCAGTCCGGTACAGGCGGGGTACATCAATGATGAGATCCGTCGTCTGCGTGTCGAGTACCCTGAAATTCCTCTTTATGCCGTTGTGGAAGATATCTGCGCATCCGGTGGTTATTATGTCGCCGTCGCCGCCGATAAAATTTACGTGGACAAGGCCAGCATGATCGGTTCCATCGGCGTGCTGATGAACGGATTCGGATTTACCGGCGCGATGGAGAAGCTTGGCGTCGAACGGCGGTTGCTCACCGCAGGTGATAACAAGGGCTTTCTCGATCCTTTTTCGCCTATCAACCCCGGCCAGGAGGAATATGCCAAAGAAATGCTGAATGATATCCATGAACAATTTATTCAGGTAGTGAAGGATGGGAGGGGGGAACGCCTGAAGGAAACGCCGGAGATATTCAGCGGGATCGTCTGGACGGGTCAACAAAGCGTAGAACTGGGACTCGTCGATGCAATGGGCAGTGCCGACTACGTCGCGCGGGAAATTATCAAAGCCGAACGCATCGTGGATTACACGACCCGGGAAGGATTCAGCGAGCGCCTCGCGCGACGCTTCGGCGCGGTAGCAGCGGAAGCATTGATTGCCACGGGAATCAGTGGAGGGTTGCGGTGATTGCAATTTGACCTGACCGGTCAGCCGTGCAGCAAAAAGATGGCGGGTTTATCATGAACATCGGGTAAAGCATGTTTCCATTCCCGGATCGTTCTGGTTGAAATGAATTCATTTGTCAGGGTAAGGTTGCAGGCGATGCAAAGAGCAGTACTATCGCGGCAGGTAAAAAGAATGGATCCCAGCAATTTTTGGTTACGATATGGCGTCTCGACAAATATCTGGGTTTGATCGTTGGTTATCGAATTTTTTTCCAGCTCAGCTACTTTTTTTGTACGCCTGTCATTTTCAACGGGAAGGTAGCCGTGAAATGTGAAGCGCTGACCGTTCAATCCCGACGACATCAGCGCCAGCAAGATGGAGGATGGCCCTACCAGTGGTACCACCCGGATATTTTTTTGATGAGCAAGGCGTACCAATCCCGCCCCAGGATCCGCTACCGCCGGAGAACCTGCTTCAGACAACAGTCCGATATCGTTACCTTCGAGAAGAGGTGCAAGCAGTTTTTCAAATTCCCTGGTGTGAGTGTGTTCATCCAATACCTGCATGCTGATTTTCTGTAATGGAAGGACGCAACCGATTTGTTTCAGAAATTGCCTCGCGGTTTTGGGACGCTCGACAATATAATGATCAAGCACCGCTATGCATTGCTGCACAGCGGGGGGAATTATCCAGGTGATGTCGCCTGGCCCCAAGGGAGCGGGAATGAGATAGAGAGTACCGGAATTCACACTATCTCTACACCTTCGCACGACAGCATTTCCACCAGTGCAATCAGCGGTAACCCAATCAGTGCACTGGGATCCTCGCTTACGATATGTTCAATGAGTGCGATTCCCAATCCCTCGAGTTTGGCACTCCCAGCGCAGTGATACGGCTGCTCTCTATCGAGATAGTTGAAAATTTGCTGGTCGCTCAATTTACGGAATTTGACGCGGGAAGAGACAAGCCGTATCTGCATATTATCTTTATCGCTATTAAGCAGACTCAATGCAGTATGGAAAACAACCTCTTTTCCGCGGATGAAGCGCAACTGCTGGGTCGCATTGTCATGATTCAGCGGTTTGCCGAGTTGAATCCCTTCCAACACCGCGACCTGGTCTGCACCAATGATCAGGGCACCAGGGTGGCTCACGGCAACCATGCGAGTCTTTGCGGCCGCCAAGCGCAAGGCAGTCGTGTCAGGACTCTCTCCAGGCAGGGGAGTTTCGTCTATTTCGGGATTATAAACTTCAAATGGAATTTGCAGACGCCGAAGCAATTCGTGGCGATATATGGAACTGGAACCCAATACTAGTCGCTGGGCAATTCGTCGTGTTTTCAAAGTTTATCTTTATCAGGTTTTTGACACTTGGGGGCAAAAAATATATTATGCGCGCCGTATACATACTACATACATGCCACATGCCAGCAAGATTTTAATCTTAAATACGCGAACTTATCAATTGAACAGCATTAACAGATGAAAGTGAAGCGCGGCAGCCGGCAATACGTGAAAGAGAATATTTACATTTTCATTTTATAAAAAAGATTTCTACTCTTATGCCGGTACGGTTCATCATTGATGCTCTCGATTTTGCCCATAACGCCGGGGCGCATCATGGTAAAATCGCACTTTCCGAGCTTGAGCGATTACAGGATTATCTGACGTCCGGGGGCGGGGAGTTGTTGTACGCGATTACTGGAGCGGTGGACGCAACCGCCAGGCCGCTTCTGAAAATAGCTGTTCAGGGGTCGATAAATCTCCGTTGCCAGCGTTGTTTGGGTGAATACGGATATATGCTGGATTTGCAGGTGTATCTCCTGCTGGCGCGAAATGAAAGTGAGCTATGCCGCCTTGATGAAGATGAATCGGTCGAGTGTGTTCTGGCAACTCCTGACATGGATGTTGTGGCGCTGATAGAGGACGAAATAATCCTGAGTTTGCCACCTTCTCCACGTCATGGGGAAGATGAATGTTCGATCAAGCAGGATAGTAAGGATACGGCAGGGGAAAGATCTCTTTTTGCTGCGTTGGCGGCACTGAAAAACCTGCATTGAAAATATATTTAAGGAGCTGAATACCATGGCAGTCCAGCAGAACAAGAAATCCCCATCCAAGCGCGGCATGCACCGTTCGCATGATTCTCTCACCAGTTCGCCGTTGACGGTAGATCCCGGCACTGGCGAAGTACATTTGCGCCACCACATCAGCCCCACAGGTTACTATCGGGGCAGAAAGGTTATCAAGGCAAAAGGAGATTAAATCGCCCCACCGTTCTGGGGATATCAAATTCATCCCCACCTCAAGGGCGTTCCAAAATTGAATATCACCGTAGCGGTAGACTGCATGGGTGGCGACTACGGCCCTCATGTGACGGTTCCGGCAGTCATCGAGTACCTCCATCGTAATACCGGAAGTGACATCATTCTGGTTGGACTGCCTGACGTTATTGAAACTGAATTGCGAGCCGCCAAGGTTTCCCCCAGTTCCCGGCTGACGATTCACGCCGCAAGTGAAGTCGTGGGCATGGACGAATCGCCCGCACTCGCATTGCGAGGTAAGAAGAACTCTTCGATGCGAGTCGCTCTCAACCTGGTAAAGAGCGGTGAAGCGCAGGCATGCGTCAGCGCGGGTAACACCGGGGCATTGATAGCAACCTCCCGGTTTGTGCTGAAAACACTTCCTGGAATCGATCGGCCGGCTCTGGCCGTGGTATTGCCCACTATCAAAAGTCACACTTATGTGCTTGATTTAGGTGCTAACGTGGACTGTAGTGCGGAGCATCTACTTCAGTTCGGGGTGATGGGGGCAACGTTGATATCTTCCGTCGAAAACAAAGAGAGGCCCAGCATCGGCTTGCTGAATATAGGCGAGGAAGAGATCAAGGGCAATGAGGTAGTGAAACGGGCAGCAGAGCTGCTGCGTAACAGCGGCCTTAATTTTTACGGCAATATCGAAGGTAACGACATCTATAAAGGAACAACCGATGTGGTTGTATGTGACGGATTCGTGGG
>JBDTHR010000182.1:0-3929 GCA_039936855.1 Nitrosospira sp.
TCGCCGGTGAGCGCGTTCATTAAGGTCTTCGCGAAGGCAGTCTTCCAGCATACCCAGTTCTATCCATGAATCAGCCTTGCTGACGCCGATCCGCTCGGCAAAAAGGCGGATTGATTCGGGCGTGTAGCCGCGACGTCGTACTCCCGCCAGCGTATTCATGCGCGGGTCATCCCAACCATCGACGAAACCCCCCTCGACCAATTCGATCAGTTTGCGTTTGCTCATGACTGTATAGGTAAGATTCAACCGTGCAAATTCGATTTGTTGCGGGTGGCAGGGGACAACATCCGCCAGTTGATTCAATACCCAATCATAGAGCGGACGGTGATCTTCGAATTCCAGCGTGCAAAGTGAGTGAGTAATTTTTTCCAGCGCATCGGAAATGCAATGCGTGTAATCGTACATCGGGTATATGCACCATTTATCACCGGTGCGATGATGATGAACATGGCGGATACGATATATGACCGGGTCGCGCAAGTTGATGTTGGGAGACGTCATGTCGATTTTGACGCGCAACACATGCATCCCGTCAGCAAACTCGCCAGCTTTCATCCGTTGGAACAAGTCAAGATTTTCTTCGATGGCGCGTTCACGATAAGGGCTGTTCTCGCCAGCCTCTGTCAGCGTTCCGCGTAGTGCGCGGATATCCTCGGCGGTCAGGCTGTCTACGTACGCCTTGCCCCGCTTGATGAGGTGCTCGGCAAATTCGTAAAGCTTATCGAAATAGTCGGAGGCATAATGGAGGTGCTTGCCCCAACTGAAGCCCAGCCATTCGACCGAATCAAGTATCGAATCGACATACTCCTGCTCCTCTTTTTCAGGATTAGTGTCATCGAAACGCAAATGACATATGCCGTTATAATCGCGGGCAAGGCCAAAATTCAGGCAAATGCTTTTGGCATGGCCTATGTGCAGATAGCCATTCGGTTCAGGCGGAAAACGGGTTTCTACGCGCCCGTTCCATTTGCCCGTCCTGTTATCTTCTTCAATGATATTACGGATGAAATTGGAAACGGGCGGCACGGCGGGTCCGGTTGCGGGGTTATCTTTCAAATTAGCCTCTCTCATGTCATTCATTATGCTTGGCCTGGTTGACCTGTTGTCCCAGATAATTCATCAGGCGGCTCTGCGAGTCTACCCGAGTGCCATCCTCTCGTGTCCTAATGGATTATCTGGGATTATAGAGAGATTAGCGCATTAGGTTAAATCCGATAAAAACCTTTCATGTCAGTTGATACGCAAGCGGTAGCGCAGGCCGGAAAATATGCACTACACTGGTTAATATGAAGCCGCTCACTTTTACTATTCTGCGCCTGTTGAGCGATAACGAATTCCATTCGGGCGCTACCATTGCGCAAACCCTGGGTGTTTCCCGGGCCAGTGTGTCCAACGCGCTACGAGACGTGGACGAAGCCGGCCTGACATTGCACAGGGTTCATGGTCGTGGCTACCGTCTGCTCGATCCGGTGCAATGGCTGGAACGGGAGGCAATTCTGAAATATCTCGGCGGCGAGGCGGACAATTTCGATCTTGTAGTGATGGATAGCATCGACTCAACCAACACTTTTTTGCTCCATGATGCTTCGAGAGAGATAAATTGCGGCAGGACCGGTATTCATGTGGTGGCGGCAGAATTGCAAACTGGTGGGCGTGGACGGCGCGGACGGCAATGGCATTCGGGTTTGGGCGGCAGCCTTGCCTTCTCGATGTCGTGGCAATTTCAGCAGGGTGCCAGCTTCATGTCTGGCCTGAGCCTTGCGATTGGAGTGTCGATCTTACGCACGTTCGAGTCCGCGGGAATCAAGAACGCGGTCCTCAAGTGGCCAAACGACGTCATGTACAACCTGTGCAAGCTTGCGGGCATACTTATCGAATTGCACGGCGATATGCTCGGTCCCACCGTTGTCGTTATTGGCGTCGGCGTAAACTTGAAGCTGTCGGACAATATACAGGCGCGTATAGATCAGGGTGTGACGGACGTGTATTCGATTACCGGTAGAATGCCTGACCGCAATGCGTTATTGGCTGCGCTGCTGAATGATCTCGCAACCGCGTTGAGAGAGTTTGAGCGCGGGGGTTTTGCGCCATTCAAGGAAGAATGGGTGAGTCGGCATCTTTGCGAAAATAAAGTTGTCAAACTTCACCTCGCCGACGGGTCAAGTCAGGAGGGTACCGTACATGGCGTGGCGGATGACGGATCGCTGCTGCTGCAAACTTCGGCAGGTATGCGTAGCTACAGCGGTGGCGAGATTACGCTATGCAGAATAGCCTGAATCCGCTTTTGCTGGCTGTTGATTCCGGCAACACCCATATCAAGTGGGAGCTGTACGATGGAAGCCACCGGTTGAATCAGGGAGTCGCGGCACAAGGAAAAAAAGCGCTGCTGGCGCAAGAATGGGCAGTGCTGGAAGAACCCTCGCGTATCATGGTGTCCAATGTCGCTGGCGCGCACGCCGGGAGCGATCTGTCCGAGCTATTCACTCGATGGAAAACCCATCCGGAATGGATCCGTGCGGTTGCCTATCAGTGCGGCGTGCGTAACTACTATGCGGATCCCGCGCGGCTCGGCAGTGATCGCTGGGCGGCTCTGATTGGTGCATGGGAATCTGAACGGCAAGGATGCCTGGTCGTTGACGCCGGAACCGCAATGACGGTCGACGCCCTTACGGACACAGGTGAATTTCTTGGCGGCATTATTACTCCGGGTATCGATCTGATGCAGCAAATACTCATGAGGGATATCGTATCCCTGAAATCGAGGGAGGGCAAATTCTGCGATTACCCCGACAGCACCGCGGACGCCATATGCAGCGGTGCGGTGCATGCAATGGCTGGCGCTATCGAGCGTATGGCCGTGACGCTCGCAGGTACCCTGGGTCGCGTGCCTGACTGTATTTTATGCGGGGGCTCGGCACAGCAGTTGCTGCCGCAACTTAACGTCAATGCCAAAGTGGTGGATAATCTGGTATTGCAAGGCCTGCTGGCAATCGCCCGGGAGAACCCGCAAGCAGCGCTGTAAATTCGGTTTTTATCCGCAGCAAGTTGGAAGCCGCTGAACAGGTCCCGTCCCTTCAATGCGATTGTCGCTCCGTTTGTATCCCTGTGGACTTATCCAGAGGTTATTTGGAAATTCTTTTAGCTGTCTGCGTTTACTCTTTTGGTTGAAATATGTCCGTTTTTCAGCATGCAACGTTTTATACCACGGTTAATCAGTTGAGCCATTTGCCGCCGCCCGACGGGGTGGAGATAGCCTTTGCCGGACGGTCGAATGCGGGGAAGTCAAGCGCAATCAACGCATTGTCTACTCGTGGCCGCCTTGCTTTCGTCAGCAAAACGCCCGGGCGTACGCAGCATTTGAATTTTTTTCAACTGGGCGGCAGCCGTTTTCTGGTAGACCTTCCGGGATATGGTTACGCAAAAGTACCCATCGATGTGCGGCGGCATTGGGAACACCTTCTCAGCACCTATCTTCAGACGCGGGAATCGCTCTGCGGAATGGTGCTCATCATGGATGTGCGGCACCCGTTGACCCCACTTGACCGCCAGATGCTGGTCTGGTTCGCTTCAACAGGAAAACCAGTACATGTACTGCTCACGAAATCGGATAAGCTGACCAGACAGCAGGCAGAGAAAACACTCAAAGAGGTGCTGGCCTATTTACGTGAAGCTTATCCGCAATGCAGCGTACAGCTGTTTTCCAGTAAATCCAGGGAAGGAGTGAAAGACGCCACGGCCTTGTTAGGCACGTGGCTGGGATTGGAAGTCGATTTGATTCAGGAACCCAATGCTGTTCCGAAAACAAAACCGAAACCAAAAATAAAAAACCCCCGGTTAAAGGGGAATAAAACCGGGGGCAAACATACCTTAATAGGGATTAAGGTACCCGCTCAGGGAGGAAAAGCGGGAGACAATTAAGCAACGTCTGC
>JBDTHR010000183.1:0-14609 GCA_039936855.1 Nitrosospira sp.
GATGGCGAAACCAGCCGGGATTTCTGCTTTATCGAGAATGTTGTTCAAGTCAATCTTCTTGCAGCGCTGGCTGAAAATTCCGAAGCAGTCAATCAGATTTACAACGTGGCAGTGAGCGAGCGTACAAGCCTGAATCAACTCTATGAGATGATATGCGCGTTACTTGTGGATAAATTTCCCGACTTGCGAAACCATAAGCCCACTTACGCGGATTTTCGCAAGGGAGATGTACGACATTCCCAGGCGGATATTTCCAAGGCTGGAAAAATGTTGGGTTTTGAGCCGACTCATCGGATAGATGAAGGACTCAAGCAAGCCATGGCCTGGTATATCGCTCATCTTGCGCCCGAGAAAGAGGCAATGGGCGAATCGGCCTAGATAAACATTGTTATCGTACCGGGTTACCGTATGCAGGTATACCTAAGGTTTTCGCAAAGCTGGTCCGTCGCGTCTTTCAATCACCGTCCCATTTTCCTGCTTTTACCAACTGATTCTTCAGACCTGGAAGGGGAAAGCCCAGTTCGTATGCTTTCTTCGCATAAGTTTTCGCCTGCTCATAGTTTTTCTTCTGCATATAGAGCAAGCCGAGATTGTAGTTGATGGTGGCGTCCTCTGGCTGGAGGTCAACAGCTATCTGGAGCTGCTCAGTGGCTTTGTCGGCTTCTCCGGCTTTCAGCAAATAATTGCCGAATAGCATGCGTACTATTGCATCATTCGGCTTGTACCGGATGGCGCGGTCGAAGAAGCACCAAACTGAGTATTTTGCGCCCGCTGGTTTTAAAGTTTTTTCTCTCAGTGAAAGCTTGCCGAATGCAGCGAGTGCACGGTGATGGTTCGGGAATATCATCAGTGTATAACTCAATTCTCCCCCAAGAGGTCCAGAATTTCCGTAACGCAAATTTTCAATGTTGGAAGTAAAATGATGCTGTTCAACTGTCCCCAAAAACGACCTCTTTGTATCATCTTTATAGTCGGAGACATTATATAATTCTCCACAATACGGGGTTGCCTGGAGATTGGTGGAGATAGTTGAAACCAGCAATATGGCGACGCTGAATATGACTTTCACGATACTCCCTGCTATTAAGTACACCTCGACCTACACAAATTACACCTTTAACGGAGCGACAACAATCCCGATATCTTCATTTCTTGCAGAAGTGTTGACTTGCTACTGCGATCAAGCCAACAGCAACCGGACTAACCCAACCGCCGGAGTTCATGGGTTGACCATTCTAAAGACACATTGGTCAAGATCGTGTTGTTGCTGTGTCATATCACCATGTGTAAAGCCATTCCTTTGTCCAATCCGCTACCTGATCGCGCCACTCACGCTGCGAAAAAGTATGATTGGCCTCCGGTAAATTTCGATGTGTCACATATGGAGGGGCCAGCAGTTGCCGCCACTCACGCGAACCTTTAACCAACTCCAGAAACTCCTGGGCGGTGAGGTCATTGCCACTTGTTATCAGCAGTATCTTTCCTTTAAAACGGCTGAGCGCATCCAGCATCCGTTCCGGCAAACCAGTGAGATCACAGGATACATCGTCAGCCGTATCCTTTTCAGCCGTTATTTTACGGCCCGGCAGCGCTTTCCCAACAGTCTTTGCCAGAGATCGAGTTGCGTTGGCGTAATTAAAGCGACCGTTCCATACCTTGCTCCAGAATTCCGGATCGAGTAGACGAGTAAGATAATAATGTTTTAGATAGGTTTTTGCGGCACCCTGATCCGTTCTTACCCAGGGATTCAGTAATACCAGGCCAGTTATGCGTCGATCGCGATGCGCATGAAAAAGGGCCGCTGAGGCAGCGTCGCATAATCCCCAGATCACCAGGTCAGTAAGCACCGGCACTTCTTCAAAAAAACGCTCTATGGCACAGTGAAGGTCATCTTCCAGATCTTCAAAAGTTCTCGCAGCCCCCTCGCTATCTCCCATTCCCCGGTAATCGAAACGCAGAACGGGTATTCCGGCAGAGGCCAGGTGACGGGCAAGCAGTGTGAATTGGCGATGACTTCCCACGCGATACTGTGGCCCACCCACAACGATCAGTACACCTTTCGAAGCTGTTCGCTCAGGCAGGCTCAAAATCCCGTACATCCACGAGTCCTCGCAACGGAGGCTGAGTGCATGTTCCTCGAAATTCATCTGGTGTGGTTGGCAAAAATATCGGTTGTCGCGAATACAAGTTCAGGGCATTCCGAGATTTCCTGTGTCGCCCAAAATGGTAAGCAAGGCACAAGGTGCAAATGCAGGTCAACTGCATTCTGCTTCCAGGTAGAGACAACCTTTGCTCCAGTCGCTGTCATGGAGCGGCCCGGTTCAGCTACGATCTCGAACCAGTACACAGGGCATCGCGTAACAACTAGCTCGGTTGCTCGCAAAATATCGATGGCGGCAGCCATTTCCGGCGTGAGTTCATAGCCGGCTACTTCAAGCGGATTCCCAGCGCTCAGAGAATCGCGCATCGCAATTGTTCCCGTTTTTTTTTCTGCACCGGCATCGCCTAAAAGAACCTTATTGACGAGTCGAAGGCGCAAAAACCGAGTTAGGAAAGATTCTCCGGTTATGACGGGTTGCCAAAGAATAATTCGTTCGATTGTGTTTTCCGAACTCCGGGCAAAATCGAGTGCAAGCAGTGCACCCAAGCGCAAACCCCAGAGGCTGATCGGAGCGGCGACTCTATCCCGCAACCAACTCCATGCAGCGGCGAGGTCCCGCTTCCAGATGTCCCAGCGCGCATCGCCGAATTCGCCGCTGCTGTCACCGCAGCCGTAAAGATCTATTTGCAATACGCCGAACCCCATTGCGGCAAAGGCTCTTGCCTGCATCGCAGCCATGCGGCGCGATTTATTCATTTCGTCACCGAATGGGTGAACATAAATCAGTACACCACGGCATTCCCGATCGGGAGCAGGCGCATGGTAAAGACAAAAACGCTCGCCCTGTTCGGTTTTCAAAAAAAAAGGCATGGCGGGGACGCCATCCAAGGATGAGCTCATTCAGTCAATTTTTGCTCAACAAAGCGCGTCAGTGTTCCAACGGTTTCAAAAGTGCTTGCGGTGATCTCATCATCATCAACAGCAATCCCAAAATGCTCTTCCATCGCAGTGATCAGATTAACCACCGCCATAGAGTCCAATTCGGGAATGCTGCCGAGCAAGGAGGAATCTTCTCTGAGGGAATTCTTTCTTGCTCCAAGGCTCAGGACGTCGGATAAAATATTCTTTACTTCTTCCAGATGCTGCATGCTGACTCCATAATTGATTTATTTTTTTGAGGAGGACGGCGCCTCAAGCCCCTGAGTATCGAGGCGAAACTCAGGGAATGAATCGGGGTGGGACGACAAATGAAAATAGGGTGATATAGAGGAGAGCGTAATTTGCCACCGTCCAGCGCAAAAAAAAAGTGCACTGCCCAGAGACAATGTTCCGAAATGTGCATGGGCATCCAGCGAGCCGGCATTAAACGCGGAAATACGGCTACACGACCATAAGATGTTATTGTCCGTCAAGATACGGTTCGCCTGTTCCCATAGACGTGGGAAAGTTAATCCCAGCCGAGAATCCGGTGCCACATATACGTCGAAATCCCAAGCAGTCCGTTCTACCGGTAACGGGATGAAACGGGCTCGCACTTCATCCTCTTGATAGCTTCCCAGTAATAACCACAGGAAGCCAATAAAGCGTTTCTCCTTAAAAGCAACCAGACATTGGGCTCCTTGCTTGAACCTGGCTTGAATTGCAGCGGCAGGTCGGGGAAATTCACGGATGACTTCGTCCTGGTCCTGAACCAGCCGGATTTCTATTTTCCTGCCCCTTCCCGGCGGAAGCAAAGCTATCTTTGCTACTGGTTGAGCGATCAGGTAGTACCTATATAATCGTACCCTGCCTTTTGACACTGTCGCCAGAAATCTGCCGAGCGCGAAGAGACTGAGATTGAACCAGCCCCATTGGTGTGCCATCTGATAAACCTGTTTCTTTCGTTCTATTATCGATACCATACGACACATAAACATTATTCATTAGTTCGGATGTATTAAACTTAATACGATCATAGTTAAATCCTGATCTGCACGCTGTGCTCCGGCTAGAACGAAAAATGGTAAAGTCGAGCAGGCTCCAATTTCCTCCGGAGTGCTGCTATGCGATTACCATCAAGATCCTCGATTTTTACGGCAAATGCATCAAGGGTATTTCAAGCCTCGGAACGTACCTAAATTTTAAATTCTTGCGCTCGCCTTGGGAGAACCCATATAGCCTTTCCCTGCGGGGAAGAAAGCGCGATGCTCCCTTTCTTTTCCCGGGATTGAGCGATGTTAATCTGCTGCTAAGAGTGTTTGACAACAGCACGGCGAGTTGGAGGCTTTCTAACTGTTTCCGCGTGTCACTGGAATTTCCTACTCGTTTTTTCAATGTTGATGATTATATACTTTGTCTGTTGGCTGTGAGCCGCTTTGATCGAAAATGATAATATCCATAAATGATTGAATCTCCTATTTTACACGCCGCTTCGCTTGTCCAAAGTCTCACTGCGCAACTTGCGGAAAGATACTCCAGCGCGATCGAAGGTTACCCTCCTCAGCATTACATTTCCGAACTCATCGCAACTCGAACTTATGGTGGATATAGCCTTCTGCCAGCCGTCTTCAGCGCGGCCAGCGCGGAAATTGAGCTGATGGTCGGCTTGGAAGGAATGGAGCTTTACCATAAATTAGTGATTGCAATATTAATTGCTCATTTTGGCGAGCGATGTATGCAAGAACGCGTCCCGGACTCAATAGTATTGCAATATGAAGTCGAGTTTCGCCGCATTCTTGCGCAGTTCGACACGAACATTTCTGGATTTTATGTACATGGAAATGATTTGTTCAGCAAAGACCTCGCTATTTGCCGAGGTAAGTTAATCCCATGCGGAGCGGAACTTATAGACAAATTTTCAGGCGTGCCCCGCAGGATCGCATTATGCGGCGGAGTGAGTCAGTTATCCGCCGTTCTTCGATTTTTCACTGCCCGGAGCAGGGGTTTCAGGCCATTCTATGAAATGCATATGGACCCGCGGGCCCGAAGGGAGTTCACTCCAAAAGGATGGGATTGCTGTTATTTAAGAATTGCGGATCTACTTGAGATGAATGCCCAAATCAAGGGTGTTTTTGGCAGTAGCTGGTGGTACGATCCCCAAGTGGAGCGTATCACTCCTCGGATAGGTTATCTGCGCCGCCGCCCTCTGGAAAATGGAGCTCGTATTTTTCGTATGGGTAGTGATGAGGCCGCTATCAAGAACTCTACCAGCTTTTCGCGTCAGCGCAAGGAACAGTACGAGAAAGGTGAATACCTACCCACCAACTACGCGATGATTTGGGCCCGTAGCGATTTGCTTCACTGGGCGCGACAGGTGCGTGCGGAAGGAATTCAAGCCTAGATAATATGACATTTCGCCAAGCCTTACTGACTATCGCCAAAGCGTTGGGCGGTTTCGCGGTAGCAAGAATATTGACGGCACGTGGATTGCGCATCGTTTGTTATCATGGCATATCGTTGTGCGATGAGCATTGTTTCCAGCCGAAATTGTTCATGTGCGAAGATACCTTTCATAAACGTATGGCTTATCTTAAGCAGCAGGGCTACCCGGTACTTTCACTCGCCGAAGCCCTGACGCTGATGTATCGGCAGATGCTCCCGCCATGCGCATTGGTGATAACCTTTGACGATGGCTGGTCGGGTACTGGCACAAAAGCCTTGCCTATGCTGTGGAAATACGGATTTCCCTCGACTTTATATGTAACCACAAGAGATGTAGTGGATGAGGCGCCAGTCTTTGATGTCGCGTTACGTTATCTGATCTGGAAGGCACGAGGAAGAACTCTGGATATGTGTCTCCTCGGCTTGGGTTCGGAAACCATTGTTCTGAGTACATCCGAGGGGCGGGAACATGCGGCAGCCTGCATCGACAAAGCGGGCAGGAAGGGTAATTGCCATGACAGGCAATTGATACTGTCAAGACTCGCAGAGGCACTCAGAGTAGACTGGAATCCGGTTGGGGGCAGTCTTCTTTTTCGTCTGATGACCTTGGAGCAACTGGCGCGGCTTCCAGCGCAGAACATGGACCTGCAACTACATACACACCGCCACCGCCTTCCGATTGCCGATCCCGCAGGCGTTGAAAGCGAGATCGCTGATAACCGTGCAGCGCTTGAGCGCATTGTTAACGAACCGCGCTTGCATTTTTGCTATCCTAATGGTGAGTTCAGTCCGGCGCAGTTTCCGTGGTTAAGAGCCCTGGGAATTGAAAGTGCCACAACCTGCCTTTCTGGATTCAACTATCCTGGCACCGACCATCTGGCGTTACGGCGTTTTCTGGACGGAGAAAATATCGCTCAGGTGGAGTTTGAGGCCGAGGTATCTGGTTTTCTCGAGCTTATGCGTAAAGTTCGGTGGATCATGCGGGGACGGCAAAGCGGGTAACCGCTGGGGGTGTCATGATACTCAATGGCGCCTGTTTATACCGCTATTCTCCGGATAAATAATGGAGAATGTGATTATCATAGGGGAAGAGGCGTACGTACGATCACGCTATGTAGAACCTAGGTTTACCAGCGATGCCTGAGGGCTTTTCAGTTGTGCTACTTCATGAAGTTGTCTCACCAGGCGTGATCATAAAAGAAGTTCCAGTAGTGCCATTTTCTCCAACGCATCGGGAATTCACCTGCGTGCTGGTATCGCACTTGCGATGATCATAATCATCAGTTATTTTTTGGATTTTATTGAAATTTAAGCATGGGCCAGGATCTTGGAATTAAAAGCGGGCGCAGTGACAGCGCTTTTCAATGGCGATACAAGTTAGCCGATTCCTTGTCTCAGGTGCTTGATTCGGCGATTTTTATCCCGGCTTGCTTCATGCTTTTCCTGGGGTTGCGCGCGGCGCTCATTTTCTTCGTGCCCATTGAAATGGATTCCGATGCGAGTTGGTATCTCGGTAGAGCAGTAAGTATCGCGAATGGGAAGGGCTATTCGGAAGACGGGAATCCAACTGCATATTGGCCCGTGGGCTACCCCGGGTTTTTGGGTGTCCTTTTCTATCTTTTTGGCCAAGATCAACTGGTGGGACAGCTAGCTAATCTACTTATGGCGGCAGGAATTTTTTTTCTGCAGCTTGAGTTGACGCGTCGAATTTTCCGTAATGAACTCGCTGCACGGTTCGGCATACTCCTGCTTACGATATATCCTAATCATATTGCCTATACATCTTTTATACTGACAGAAGTTTACTTTACGTTTTTGCTGCTTCTTGGCGTGTATCTTTATATCAGCCGACGCGACTGGCTTTGGATATTCCTGTCTGGCCTGGTCTTTGGACTGGCAACATTGACCAAGCCACAAATTCTATTCTTACCTGGTCTGCTGGTACTTTTTCGCGTGTTCAGCCGTGAAGAAAAGCATAGCTTAAATGAACATCTTGTCAAAGGATTTGTAATCTATCTAGTAATTATCGCCGTATTAACACCTTGGGCAATACGAAACAGTCAAGTTTTTGGCGAAGTCGTGCTTATCTCGACCAACGGAGGAGCCACGCTTTTAACCGGCAATAATCCTAGCGCGAATGGAGGTTATGTGGAAAACGATGCGCTGGTAGCTCAACGCAACTTCTCCGTTTCAGACCAGGTAGCAGCGGATCGGCGGGCGAGAAAGCTTGCGATTGAGTGGATTAAAGAAAACCCCGCGCGGTTTGTGGAGCTCATCCCGCTTAAGATATGGTCCCTATGGGCTAAAGATGGCGAAGCCGAGTGGGCGTATGAGGCGGGATACGCGCATTATCAGCAAAACAGATATTTTTTTCGTTCTTTAAGATGGGCGAACCAGGTTTTTTATGGATTTTTACTTATCGGTGCGATCGTTGCATTCGTTTCAATAGTGAGAAATAGACATAACCTTGCTCGGCCGTGGGTATTTTTTGGGTACTGCCTGGTGTTTTACCTTACTATAATATCGATCGTATTTTCCGGGCAGCCGAGGTTTCATTTTCCCGCGATGCCCTGGATTATTATGTATGCAGCGTGGGCAGTCGTTATATTCTCGATACGGCAACCGCAGGAACGAAATGGTACTCGGGCGCCCAAAAATGCACAGAAATACAACGGAAGCGAACCGGCGGATATCTATTAGAGCGAACCGTTTCAAGATTTATCCATAGTGCAATATCATGGCAATTGTCATAACTGAAAATTATATTAATACCCAGCTAAGCCGTAATGAATCTACTCATAATATCGATCTGCTTATCTGCCTTTTCAGATAAACGGTCTTGCACTTCAACCGAAGTGTAGAATTTAGCCATAGGATGACAGTTAAATCATGAAGGGATCCGAGGCTGAGATGCCGCTCGAAATCAGCATTGTCTCTACGTTGTATCGATCGCGGCCGTTTCTGGAATCGTTTCTCACTGAATGCCTTCAGGCTGTAGCGGAAATAAAATGTAGTCGTTTCGAGATACTGCTGGTCAATGATGGTTCACCTGATGATTCCTTGGCTTACGCGCTGGAACGCAGGACAGACATTTCCCAGTTAGTCGTAATAGATCTTTCGCGCAACTTTGGCCATCATCATGCTATACAAGCGGGGCTACAGCACGCGCGAGGAGATTTGATCTTCCTTATCGATTGCGACCTTGAGGTTCCGCCTCTTGTGTTGGTCGAGTTTCACCGCAAACTCTGTGAATCGGATTGCGACGTAGTTTTTGGCTATCAGGAAGCGCGCAAAGGTGGGCGATTCGAGCAGGTCAGCGGAAACCTGTTCTGGAAGGGGTTCAATTTCCTCAGTGACATAAATATCCCGGAAAATACCGTTACCGAGCGGATAATGACGCGCCGCTTCGTCGAGGCACTCCTGCAAATGGGCGACCGGAATCTGTTTCTTGCCGGCATGATGGGTTGGGCCGGGTTTCAGCAGTTGGGTCTACCCGTGGTCAAGAAGCAGCGCGACGGACGGAGCACCTATACTCTTGCGCGGCGTATCGGCTTGATGGTCAACGCAGTCAGTTCATTTTCAGCTCAACCTCTAGTCTGGTTGTTTAACATAGGAGTCACCATTACTGTACTGAGTTTTTCCTTCGCATTCTATCTATTGTTACGAAAGCTATTTTTTGACGATACCCTGCTGGGTTTTACGTCTGTAATGACGGTGATGACGCTTAGTCTTGGCATCCTGACTTCAGCAGTGGGTCTCGTCGGTATTTATCTGGGCAAGGTGTTCAACCAGGTACAGAACCGTCCGACTTATATAGTCAGGGATATTTACCGTTGAACATCCACTCATTTATTAACCTTTCACCGTTTTCGTTCGATTCTTTTCAGTTATCAGGATTGCCATGAGCCAACAAGAAAAAGATCGTTACTATGCAAGAGAAGAGCTTGAGGAAATGAAATTCAGGAAGCTGGGACGCGATATACAGATAAGCAGGACTTCCCGGTTGTACAGTCCGGAATATATCTCGGTAGGCGACCATTCCATCGTGGACGATTTCTGTATTCTTTCCGGTAATATTGAAATCGGTAGAAATGTCCACCTAGCACATGGCTGTCGGGTTATCGGGGGTCGCGAGGGGATAAGTATGGCGGATTTCTCAGGCTTGGCATTTGGCGTGACAGTATTTGCGCAATCAGACGATTATGACGGGGATGCACTGACAAATCCGACAGTACCCATGAAATTCCGTAAAATCATGAGAGCGCGGGTTGAAATCGGACGTCATGTAATCGTGGGCGCGGGCAGCGTTATTTTCCCAGGCGTAATATTGGCAGAGGGGTCATCGATCGGCTCATGCAGTATGATTACAAAATCGACAGAGCCTTGGTCCGTATATTTCGGTATTCCCGCAAAAAAGATTAAAAGCAGGCACCGTGGCCTCCTGGGGTTGGAACAGGAATATCTGGCTGAGCAGATCGACACCTCAAAATGAGATGGAAACCGCTGAGCTGACCCAACCCTTTGATTCAAGATGGTCCAATGGCGAAGTGCCATGACCCTACCGCGGTTTATGCGAGTCCTGCCTGTCCATGAGATCCTGAAGCAGAATGAATGAAACGTTAAATGTAAAACCAGAAGCGGAGCGCCGGGTTGCAATTCTGCAATCCAACTACATCCCCTGGAAGGGCTATTTCGACCTCATTCATGACGTTGATCTCTTCATTTTTTTTGATGATGTGCAGTACACCCAGAGGGATTGGCGCAACCGCAATAAAATCAAAACGTCGCGCGGTCTTGAATGGCTCACGGCTCCCACTAACGGTACCCGGCAGCATCTGATTCACGAGGTTGAGTTTGTGGATGTAAAGTGGCAGTCGACTCACTGGCAGACCCTGCGGCACAACTATGGAAAAGCATCTCACTTTGAACGCTACCGCCCGTTTCTGGAAGACGTCTATCTCGGCCAACAATGGAAATATCTTTCCGAATTGAACCAGCATCTCATCGAAAAAATTTCTCGTCAATTCCTCGGTATCTCCGCGGAATTCGTGGATTCACGCCAGTATCATGCTGTCGGTGCGAAACAGGAGCGTATAATTGATCTGCTGATCAAGTCTGGTGCCACAAGTTATGTCTCGGGACCATCCGCCAAGGATTACATTGATGAGGCGAAATTTGCTCAAATTGGTATCGAATTGGTGTGGAAAGACTACAGCGGATATCCCGAATACCTCCAGCTTCACCCGCCCTTTGAACATGGCGCCACCATCCTGGATTTGTTATTTCATACCGGCCCCGAGGCGTCCCGCTATATTTGGGGATGGCGCGAACGAGGTTGAAAGGATGACTTGGCGCGTCGTCAAGACACTTCAGATTGTGCCGGAAATTTCCGTTAGATCATGTGTACCCCCTTGGAACAGTGGCGAAGGATCGAGCTACAGTGTTGTGTGAAAGCAACCTGATTCTTCGGCGACTATCAAGTTAAGTTAGGCGGCGGAATTCCATATGCAGGAACTTCATACGTGAGTTAAAAATGAACGAAAGATTCGATGTGGTGGGGCATTTGTATATTCTGATGACCCTGCTATTTACGGTATATGGGCAGTTGGTGCTCAAGTGGCAGATGGAGCAAGCTGGCAGCTTGCCGGAAGGGGGTTTCGATAAGATATTGTATCTTCTCCAGCAGGTTCTGAATCCATGGATCATGTCGGGTTTTTTGGCGGCTTTTCTCGCATCCCTGGCCTGGATGGCAGCCATGACGCGTTTGGACCTCAGCTATGCGTATCCTTTCATGAGCCTTAATTTTGTATTTGTTATCATACTTAGTTGCCTGCTATTTCAAGAAACAATCACCCCGCCAAAAATTGTTGGTCTGAGTTTAATCATCCTAGGCGTCATCGTTGGGAGTAAGGGTTGAAAATCTGTATTTCGTGCGGTGCAAAGTTTGCTGATTCTGGCTGGTCATGTCCCATTTGCTTCTCGCATCCGCAGCTGGCGGAAGGATATCTTAGTTTTGCGCCAGAGGCAGCTCAATCCAATGAAGGGTTTCAGCCTTATCATTTTGCGGAATTGGCAGATGCCGAAGCGGGAAACTTTTGGTTTCGTTCACGTAACCGGCTCTTAATCTGGGCATTGCAACATTTTTTTCCAGAGGCAAAGAATTTCCTGGAAATCGGATGTGGCACCGGTTTCGTGCTGTCGGGCGTGGCCGAAGCGAATTTGCGGCTGGAAGTGAGCGGAAGCGAGATACATTCAGCAGGACTGAACTATGCGGCGAACCGTGTTAAGCACGCCACGCTGTTTCAGATGGACGCACGTAACATTCCGTTTGAGAACGAATTTGATGTTATTGGTGCATTCGATGTGCTTGAGCATATTGAGGAAGATGAAGAAGTCCTGGCACAAATGTTTCGTGCCGTATCACCGGGTGGTGGCATAATCCTGACGGTTCCTCAGCACCGTTTTTTGTGGAGTCAACAGGATGAATACGCATGTCACGTTCGCCGGTATCAAGCACAGGAGTTGCGGAACAAGGTCGAGCAGGCGGGATTTCAGGTGGAAAGATCGACATCGTTCGTGTCGCTCTTATTGCCACTCATGTTCATGTCGCGGTTATCCAAGCGCAAACCTGTCGAGAACTATGACGCAACACGGGAACTCAGGATAAGTGGATTAACCAACGCGGCGCTTGAAACAGTGCTCGATCTGGAACGTATGATGATTCGGGCTGGAATCTCTTTTCCTGCCGGCGGATCCAGGCTATTGATTGCTCGAAAATTACCAGCAGCATATGCAAATACCATTTAATAAGCCTTATATGACGGGGAAAGAGTTGTGGTACGTCAGCCAGGCGCACGCCAATGGGCATCTCGCCGGTGATGGGGTTTTTACCAAAAAGTGCCACACATGGCTAGAGCAACGTATTGGATGCCGCAAGGCCTTGTTAACTCATTCCTGTACCGCTGCCCTGGAAATGGCGGCAATTCTCATTCATATACAGCCCGGGGATGAGATCATCATGCCTTCGTACACGTTCGTCTCAACGGCGAATGCTTTCGTGCTACGAGGGGGTGTCCCCGTATTCGTCGACATTCGGCATGATACCTTGAATATCGACGAGACCCTGATCGAGGCGGCAATCACGCCTAAAACAAGAGCCATCGTAGCCGTCCACTATGCGGGAGTAAGCTGCGAGATGGATACCATCATGGCAATTGCGGAAAGGCACAATCTGCTGGTAATCGAAGACGCCGCACAGGGAATCATGTCTACTTATAAGGGACGGCCGCTGGGCAGTATCGGACATCTCGGTGCGTTGAGTTTTCACGAAACCAAGAACATCATTTCCGGAGAAGGTGGTGCTCTATTAGTGAATGACCCGTGCTACGCGGAGAAAGCGGAAATTATTAGGGAAAAAGGTACCAACCGCAGCCTTTTTTTTCGCGGCCAGGTCGATAAATATACATGGGTGGATTTCGGCTCCTCCTATCTTCCCAGCGAGTTGATCGCGGCTTTCCTGTGGGCTCAAATGGAAGATGCTGACACCATCACAAGACGTCGCCTTAATATCTGGGATGTATATCATGAAAACATGGAGGCTATGGAGCAGCGCGGGAAAATTCGCCGGCCCATCGTTCCGCCGGGTTGCACTCACAACGCGCACATGTATTATTTATTATTGCCAGACCTCGACAGACGCACAGCATTCATGGCCGCCCTCAAAAAAAGCGGGATATGGACGGTCTTCCACTATGTTCCGCTAGACAGTTCCCCCATGGGGGAAAAGCACGGCCGCAAATCGGGAACGCTAACCCAAACGCAATTGCTGAGCGAACGGTTGGTACGGCTGCCGTTATGGCTGGGATTGGAAGAATCTCAGAGCGAAGTTATTCATCGCATCATTTCCGAACTGTAAGGGGAGCATATCAAGGTTCGATGTTCCTTCCAGCTTTTGGGGAAGTAATCCATTGCTCCAACCGTCTAAAAGCAAGCCAGTATTTACAGGCGCGTGCTGAATTTTCTGGGGGTCACGCAACTTCACAGGCGGAAATATGGAGTGGGGCATTTCATCGGAGGAGGCTCGGTATTCAAGAGATGTGAGCGAGAAGCCATGTTATTTTTAAGCTTGGCAAATGCGATATCTACGGACTGGTGAATACAGTCTTTTTCGGATAATTCATGCGAATTCTACATATTCTCGATCATTCCATTCCCCTGCACAGCGGATACACGTTCCGCACGCTTGCCATTCTCAGGGAGCAACGTGCTCTGGGATGGAAAACAGCCCACCTGACCGGATCAAAGCAGGAAAATTGCAGGGTACTGGAAGAGGATGTCGAAGGATGGCATTTCTATCGCACCTTAGCCGCACAGGGCATGGTGTCGAAGCTGCCTTTCTTGAACCAGGTTGCTGTAATTGATGGCCTTACTCGCCGGTTGGACGAGGTGGTCAGGATTGTCCAACCAGATATTCTTCATGCGCATTCTCCAGTCCTGAATGCCTTGCCCGCTTTACGCGTGGGCCGAAGGTTAGGCATTCCGGTCGTGTATGAGATCAGGGCATTTTGGGAAGATGCAGCAGTGGATCACGGCACCAACCGCGAGTGGGGACCCCGGTATCGTCTCACACGGGGACTGGAGAGTTATGCGCTTCGACGTGTTGATGCGATAACTACCATTTGCGAGGGATTGCGGCGTGACATCCTCGGGCGCGGCATCAAGCCGGAAAGGGTAACGGTCATTCCCAATGCCGTAAATATAGAAAACTTCAGCGTGGGCCAGGTTCCCGACCTGGAACTTGGCAGGGAACTTGGTCTGGACGGCAAACTGCTGCTCGGCTTCATCGGTTCTTTCTATGCTTATGAAGGCTTAGGGATTCTGCTGCAATCCCTCCCACGGATGCTGGCCGAAAACTCTGATATTCGCGTGCTGCTGGTTGGGGGAGGTCCGCAAGAAAAAGAACTGAAGTCCATTGCGGCACGGATGGGCGTAGAAGACAAAGTAATTTTTACCGGTCGTGTCCCTCATGATCAGGTTCAGCGTTATTACAATTTAATCGATATTCTCGTCTATCCGAGGCTGCAGATGCGCCTTACCGATCTGGTGACGCCGCTTAAGCCTCTTGAAGCCATGGCACAAGGCAGGCTTG
>JBDTHR010000184.1:0-5674 GCA_039936855.1 Nitrosospira sp.
TATCCGGCACGGTTGACTCACCAACCGGTGAAATATCACCTGACGAGGCAAATACCACTTCCATATGGTGCCGTGCGGTTTGCAACCAATGCTGTTTCACGGCCCCTTGTACCAGACGGTGATATACGAGTTCCCAACACAAGGCAGCAATCGCTTTATGGCGGGCATTGCGCAGGCGCACCGGAACGTCCTGAAGTGCTTCAGTCAGAGTCAAAATATGATCGGTCAGTATTTTTTCGCTGCTGTCTCTCATGGCGTAAGCCAGCAATCGCACATCATCGACGGGGTCGCAAGTTGCCTTCGACCAGATGGCCATGGCTTCGCGCGGCGCCATATGCCGCGTCGCCATCACCGCCTTCAGCCGCTTCAACGGCCGTTCGGCAAAATGCACAATCTGGCGCAAGGCGCCTTGGCTGTAGGGCGGTGTCGAGAAAATGACAGGAGGTGTAAACGGCAGTTCAGGTAACGCAACAATCTTTACATTGTGTGACGAACGGTTGCGCGGGTGTTGTAAAGCACTGGTGATGCTCCACAGCACACCAAGCGCACCAAAAATCGGTAAAATCCATATAAACGCAACCAGAAAACTCAAACTTCTTCTTGCGGGCAACTTGTAACGGCGCGGGAGCAATTGCCAGAAACCGCGGGCAAGAAAATAGGATGAAACAGAGTGGGATAACACTGCGGCCAGCACTATCCAGTTCGCGGCCCAATTCGCTATCAAGGTACTCGCACTCAGCCAGAGCAGCAAGCCAGCCAGCGCCTCGAACGCCACTCCCCATCGCATGGGCAGCCGATACATCATTGCGCCTCCAGAGAACGAATCGTTTGCGGATCGACGTCGCCAATAGCTATCAGCTCGCTTGTTACTCTCGCAAGAATATCACCCGTCCGCTGCATCCATGCTCGCGCGTTCGCGGTATCGGTCAAGGGTAGCAGAAGCCAGATGACCGGCTTTTCCACGTCCTTAGCCATGCACATCAGGTCCACAGCCCGGACCGAAGACCGCAGTTGCCCATAAACGCTCAGGATTTCGCCGGGAGTGCCAGACAACTTCAGGAGCGTTGCATCGAGCTTGAATCTAAAAAAATCCTGATGTACACGCTCAAACGAAGCAATAAAGCGCCCGGTAGAAGAATCGGCTGTGCCAAAACGGAGATGGTCGACGCCATGCGCCACGAGCACCGCAATAAGTCTTAAATTATTTTCTTGAAAAGCGAAGAACGGCATGGATCTAACCACCAGCATCGCATGAATCTCGCCGGTCGAGTCAGCCAGAGGAATAGCGGCCAACGACTGGTCCCGATCCATGGCATATTCACTTACAAGGTTTACCGCCGCCAGTTCGCCACTTTCAAGCGCGCTCGTCACCACGGGGTCATCGTCGTTTATCGAAAAATTTCCACCGATACGCGCCAGGATTCTGCCCGTATCGACCCGGTCGGCTGATATCCCAACTATACATGCTTGCGTCAGCGCACCATATTCCGCTATGAACTCGATAAGCCGCTGTAACGAAGACGCACTCAGCCCATCAATGGCATCGAGCGTGGATTGTAAATTCATGATGCCTTCACGCAACGAAAATCCGCTGTTAGCAACAGTTTGCTCCAACCGGTCATGCGACAGGCGTAATAGCTGATAACTGCGCGTAAATTCCTCCAGACGTTCAGCGCGATATTGGTAGGCACCTTCCAGTCGGTGTAACCGGCGTCCCCACATATCACGGAACTCTCCCGCCACCATCGCTACGACAACAACGCCGATTGCCCATGGCAGTGGAAAACCGGTCGCAATTTGCCACTGCTGATTGATAGCCACGCCTAATATGGCCAATATAAGCAAAGCACTGACAAAACCATAGACGAATCCATACCGTAACCCCGCCAGCAAGGGAGCGAGAAGCGGCCACGGAAACCCGCTATTCAACCGGAAAGGATCATCCTGCTGGGTAATAAACGATGCCGCGATCACAATCGCGGTCAGTGCAAATGTCTCGAACCAACCACCCCAGACGGACGCGGACGTATTGACATCAATGACTTCAATGCCTTCCAGCCAAGGTTTTTTCATGGCGCGGCAGGCTCCTTATCCGGACGAGATGTCATCTGCAATTCGCGAACTTTCGCCAGAGTTTTACGACATACCTCCAATTCTGTATTTAAAGAGCTTTGGTGGGGCGCTGCTTCTCCAGCAAGCCATCGATTGGCCAGATCTACGTCATCCATGGATAACGGCAATATTTTGGGGGATGAAGGACTCCCTGGCTGATGCTCCAGATGAGCGGAAATTGCGGATAATTGCGCGGAAACCACCGGATAATCCTTATTTTTCACGGCATCGGCGAATGCCTCCCATGCTGGCGTTTGAAGCCGTTCACGCTCGCGCCGTAATGCAAAATAACGCACGTTGTCCAGTGCTTTTGTGAAACCCCAGCGCTCCCGCATCGATTGCCAATTTTCCAGGTTATCCGCATTGCCGGACTGCGCCAGTGGATCTTTCAGCCCACGAAAATATTCGGCCAGGCGAGAAGGATACTCCACTTCGGTTTGGGCGAAACGCTGTGAAGCAAACATCTGCAGGGCGCTGAAGCGGACCTGGTTTGCGTTGGCGAAGCAATCGGACCATTCCATATTATCGGCTAGTGTCAACGTCCACAAAAAATCCCGAGACCTCGTGTCCAACGATCGCAAATACCGCGCCGCTGCCTGAACGGGATTGCCCAGTGTTTGCTCCGCCGCTGCCAGGGCTTCGGTCAAAGGCGGGCTAACCACAGATTGATTCCCGGATGGGTTACGGTAGGGTTTAACTACAGCTTCAAGCAATACCTGATCGATTTTTTTTTCGGATAATAGCAGCCAGATCATTGCCTCGGTAATTTCAGGGTCAGGACCTCGCAGCCGCAAGAGCTCCCGTAACGCCTCGCGCGCTGCGTCTCGCTCTCCGCTTGCCATTTTCCGCATGGATCGGAAATACCAGTAATCCGGCGCCTGCGCTATTGAGGGGAGTGATTCGGCCAGCGAGAGCCATTGATCGAGCTCTTCCAGATTCTTTCGCTTCCATGAAAAGCGCATAAGCCGCTGCAAATCTTCTATACGCCGTAGCCGATCCCATCCATAACGCGCAAGTTGCTCGCTTTTTTTTATCGTCGCGATGTCGCACCGCCAGACGTTGCAGGTGGTCGAGTATTTCCACGTCATTTGGCCGAAGCGCCAGCGCATTTTCGTAGGCTTTGCTTGCATAGGTATCCTGACCCAGTTGCGTAGAGACTTTAGCCAGTAATAACCAGTACGCTTCGGCATACGATGAATCCGGGGACTTGATTCCCTGAAGCAGTAGTTCGAAGCTTTTTTGCGTTTCCCCCGCTTCTTCATATACCCGGGCCAGCGCCAGCTTTTGCTGCCCATCTCGCGTATCGGGCATTTCCTCATACACCTTGAGCGCCGCGCGAGGCTTGCCCTGGAGAATCAATAAATCCGCCAATGCTTTCATTGCGGGCGGAGGATTATCAAAGCGCTCTGCATGCCGCCGCAATTGCTGTTCCACATGTGAGGGCTGCGCGATGCTGAGGCCGGCCTTGACGTAAGCTGCCGCTTCGTCCGTGGTAAGCCTGCGGCGCGACATGACAGCCTCGAGCAATTTTACCAGCGCTTCGTTATCCGGTTTTGCCTGCGCAAGTGCGAATGCTCGCGTCTCCGCCTCGTTATCGGCCTTACGAAGCGCAAAAGACAACCAAAGAGCCAATGCGTCGTCTGATTTTCCATTCCAGTCGTAAACATGGGCAAGCAATCGGTGCCGATTGCTGCCGATCACCAGCGATGATCGCAGCACTGCCGCATGGGAAAGACTTTCACCCAACAAACCCATCGAAATTTGCAATCGTATAACACGTTCGGCCAACGTGCGGTCTCCCGGTAATAATTCGCTCGATTTTTTCAGCCAGGCCAGTGCATGCTGGCGATCGGCAAGCGGCTCGGCAATATTGGCGCCCAGCAATAAAAGCTCCGTGTCTCCCCTGACATTGCCGAGTCCGGAAGTGCCGCCATTTAGCACTTGCACCGCGGCCTTCAACGCTTCCCGATCGATACCCGCCTGAAGATAGGCGCGCAAGCAGGATCTCGCAATTTCCTTTTTCTTTGCCGGTATTCGTTCAATCACTAACGCTTTGCACAGATTGCGTGCGGCCAACCTGGGTTGATTGGCCGCTATGCGCTGCTTTGCCGCAAAAATGAGCCATCGCGCTTTCTTTTCGCCCGATTCATTTCGACGGACAGGCAGTTGCTCGAAGATTTCCGCCAGTATCGAGGGCTCCCCAAACTGTTCTGCCAATACAACCACCTGGTTCAGCTCTTCGTCATTATGCGAAATGCGTAAAAGCAGAGGGATGAGTTCAGCGATTCGGGACCGCAGCGACGCCTCGATATCCTTGGCGGGATGCCGGTAAAGCTGTTGCAGAGACAGTTTTAGCTCCGCAACGCGGATTTCATAGGTCAGGTTCGATTCCGGCGCGTGTCGCAAAGGATCGATAGCAAGGACAGCCTCGTCAGTCATGCCGGCTTCTGTCAGTACCTGAACGAACGACAAGCGCAACGGAGCGTTCGCAGGATCCGACTGGACAAGAACGCGAAGGTAGGCCACTGACAAGGCGTCCTTTGCCGATAGATTGGCCGGATCCCTGAATGCAGGCTGCCGGGGAAACAAAACCCAGAAGGCAATCAGCAATACCGCGCTCAGGAACATCAGCGCCGGTGCGTTTAGCAAGGATTCTCGCTGCGTTTCAACACTCAAGCTGAAATTCCCCGGATGCATTGTCCGCAGGTACCGCATATATGGAACGCGGGCCTTCACGACGAGGGGTCATGAGCTTGCCACCCATGCTCAGCGCGCATGATATCGGCACACTGACAGCCAACTCCCCGCGTGAATCAAACAATATCGTAGCAGAACCACCGGAATTGATATGCCAGGATTTCAGCGGTGCACTGGCCTCTATCAACCGCAAGGCTGAGCTCGCATCCCGCTTGTCGTGCCTCTGGCTGAGGACGGCATAATTGCGCGCCAGATATATATAGCGATCCAAATTTCGTTCGGAATATCCGACAACATCATCCGAGATTTCCGGTTTCATTTCCGAAACAGGCAATCGTACCGTCCGGAGCGCATCTCCAAAAAGCATCCAATCGCCTTCAAGATCGCGCGCAATGCTCGCTGTTTGAAAGGCCCTGCCCCGCTGGACGTATTCATCGACCCAGATGCCCAGCACCCTCTCTTTACGCTGCTCATCGGCTAACTGATCCAGAAGCTCCGCCCCTCGCGCGTGCAATAGCGCATCAGCATTGATCGATATGGATGAAGCACGCAACCTGCGTACAAGGTCGAGTTGCCTGTTCCAATCGCTGACCCTGCCGAAATTCAACGCCTCTCCATACCAGAGCTGCGCAAATAACGGCTCGGCGGTCAATGGGGTCAACACTTGCGTGCCCCATTCGGTTGGACGCAGCGTCGGGGAAAGATCGGCGAAAGATAACGATCCGCTCTGCCAGCGCAGACCACCTCCACCATAATTCGGCAGGTTTTCCGCTGCTGCCAAAGCCGCCGGTCCTGGTTTGCCATCGCCTGACCAGATAAGCAACAGCGGCGAGTTGGGCGCAATCGATTGCAGGAAGGGGATGGT
>JBDTHR010000185.1:0-4833 GCA_039936855.1 Nitrosospira sp.
GAAGCAATGGCGATATATGAAAACCACACCAGGAGATAGCCCAATACGAATTTGGGGAACCGGTGCCAGATTTCCATAAGTCCGATTTTCGATTGCCCTGGTTTGCGCTCCACTTTGTATACCCATACAAGCGCCAATACAAAAGCCCAAACGCCAATAAACATATCGATCCAGATTTTAGTGGTCAGTGAAGCCATTAAAATCCAGCCTTCTTTCCATACCACACCCAGATTAGCCTCGGCATTTGCCCGCATTAACTCATCAAGCATCGCCCCGGCGGCTGCATCGGCACCGTCGGTTTTGACCGTCAATCCCAAAGCGGACCCATTGACGATGGGCTGGTTGGGCGCTATTGCGGTATATAGACCCGGCAGGACGATGAGCTCGAACATGGCAAAAATCACAACCAGTATCGAGACGACGACTGGGATGACCGGGCGGGCGCGGATGGCGCCGGCGGTGGCAATGGCAGCAGATACGCCGCAAATGGAAATACCGGACGCGAGTACGGCCGAAGCATCACGTGATAGATGGAACACCCTGCGGCCGAGAGCATAGACAATGGGCCAGAACAGCATGTACGCAACAAAGGTAGCCGCAACACCGGTCATGACCAGCTCGGTAATGAAACCGGCGGCCTCGATGGACATGACGCCAATTTTAATACCGAGGAACACGATGGCTGTTTTAATAAACCATTCCGGTTTCGCAGCTTCACTGAGAAACCCGGCGGTGCCCTTGAAAAAATTTCCGATAATCAGCCCAACCGAGAGAGCCAGCAAGTAAGAGAACCCGCCGCCAAGAGACAATCCCCAGGATAAGTTAAATTTGGCGAACTCATTAACAGATACCTTGAAATGTGCTTCCTGGCCAATGATCCATATTGCCCAGGTCATTACAAAAAGCACGGTCCATCCGGCAAGGAACCGTTTTAGATCGAATTTCATCGCCCAGGCGGCCACACAAGTCAGCGTGGTGAATACCAGATAGGTTACCAGCCACGAAAGCGTTGGATGCCAGCCCTGTTTGCCGCTGGATTTCAATACACCTTCAAAAGAAAATTCTCCCCATACCCAAGTGTTGGGTTTCACCATCCAGCCGGTCAGATCCAATCCCCAGAGTGAACCGATGCTTGCCAGGAACATGGTGAGCCCCAGCCAGACAGCCCACCAGTCTTCTGTTCTCGCCATGCCGGAATACCATTTTCTGTTCATTTCACCTACTTCCTGCTCCAGGTTGCTGCGTTTCCGGTATGGGTTATTCCAAATCCAGCCGGATGTAGCGGTTGAAGTAATGCGAGGCGTACTGCCGTATCCAGATCGGGATACAGTTATAGTCAAAAACCATGAATACGGTAAGGTGAATATTCTCCGGGAATAATTGCCTTTCCAGCAGGCATCTGGTCAGCTCCTGGTCCAGTTCGAGCAAAGTCTTGCCGCAGGCTTCGAAACTTTGGTGGTATGCGATCCAGTTGATGCCGTCATGTATCAACCGAACCTCCAGATCTGCCTTCATCCGTTTATCCGGGGAGCAGGAACAAATCGACTAAAATACCCAGGATTACAAGTCCCGCGATACCGATGCCTATACTCCACAAGCACAACTGGGTTTCCCACTTCTCCCAAGGTTCTGGTTCCCCGAGAACTGATTGATTGGATAAGAGTTTGCCAACATTTTCAAAAGATTGATCAGCAATCTCATTTTTTTTATCATTTGTTGTCATGATGTTTCTCGATAAGGACTTCCTTTTTATTCTAACGCAGGTCAAGAAGAATGCCGACACCCTCGGCACTGGGCTCGCTATGGTATCGCCCCAGCAGACGCGAAAGAGAAGCATGCAATCTGCCGTCACCCAGTCGCTTTTTCGCTGCGATTCTTTAAGTCGGCAGGCTGATAGAACCAGGAATGCAAACCCCTCCCTCGCCAACAATGCCCATGTCCACAGGCGGAGGCGCCGATGCTGGTAGCGAAGGGAGTCGATCCGTCTAAGCCTGTAAGATTCTACAGCTATCGACCAACCCCATTCAGGTATCTAATTCTCCCCATATATGCCATGGTTTTTCTGGATGAGCTGGGATAGCTTAAAACAGGAACCGGTTTATAGCGCTTTTATAAATGGCATTGTTTTAAATTTTGGAGGGGCAAATGAGATTAATGGGGAAATTATTGGCGGCTACGTTTTTGCTTACCATGGGAACAAGCGCAGTTGCCATACCGATCATCCCGGCCGGCGAGAGCATACGTTTCTCTTTTGCGGGATGGAACGAAACGACCACGAGCTACGCAGGTAATTGTGGCACCGTCCCCGGCAGCGCAGATGCGCCCGGCTGCGATGGAAAGGATGGAAAAGGCGGGATACCGGCGCGTCTAGGACAGATTATTAATGCACCCCACAGTGGTGGCCCTGCGGCGGAAGATGGCTGGGGCGTTCTTCGCGTCACCTCAATCGAGGGTAACGGAGTGCCGATATACAGTAATCCTGTCGGCAAGGGTTCACATATCAGCGCCTTCTTCTACCATTTGGTCGATGGCGTTGTAATCGTGGGTCCTACTACTACCCAAACCTATTCTTACGGCGGCAAGGCAGACTTCTACATAACCGACGATAATGCCGCTGATCCGCTTGGCAGAATACCCAGTCCACTTGGACGGGATAATACGGGTAGTACACCGACCTATGGCGGCCCTGTCGGCATTACTGCTGGCACTCTCCTGCTCAGCTTGTCGTTCGCGCCGGGTGGAAACAGTACGGTTCCGCTATCGACTTTAAGCGGCGCCTTTAATAATGCAAGCATCGGTGGGGGCTCAACTTCCCTGCTGGACGCCGACATTACGGGCGGGATCTGGAAGGATTTATTTGATACCAACACAATCCAGGGAGCGGATGGCAACTGGCACGATCTGGAATTGGATGTTGGCTTTCGTTGTGGCGGCGGCAGCTTTAATATAAGGTGCAATTCCTTAAACACCAATCCGGTCCTGTTTTCCACGGAGATCGATGGTTCCTTTACAGGTCATACCGCGGCTCTGCCGGAACCTGGCATACTTGCATTAATCGGTATAGGTTTATCGGCCCTTGCATTGCGGCGCCGTCCGATCCGTGTCATCCCGTTTCGCGCGAAATAAGAGAGGAGATAACCGGCAATCTTATTAATAACCGCATATCTCCCGCATCGGTCATGTTCCGACCGTGTTTTTGCTGTCCAACTTGAAGGCACAACTCAAATCACCAGGCGGAGACTGATGCGGGCATCTGCCGCACGGGCATCTCGCCGGGAATATAAAAAGAAAACTTCCTTTCATAGTCCAGGCCCATGCCGAAAGGATAACGGTCGTAATGCCAGAGGATGACGCGCAGCGGACGTATTGCCGGAGGTATCGCCTGCCAGATATCCTGATTCATGGACTCCTGTGGCACCTGTAACGGGGCCAACTGGACATGCATGGTAAATTGGGATTCGAAAAAGATCAGTCGGCATGCCCCGGTGAGGTGTTTCGCAATTCGAGGATCCGCATACAGGATATCCTTATAAAAGCCTACATGTGATCCATTCGGGAGCTCTTCCTTGTCCCGTCCTCTCAACGCGACAAGGCTTGGGGGCAGCGCTTCAGGAAGCTCCACCTTATGTTTGCGAATTATTTCATCCACTTCAACCGCGTCAAGCAAACGGGCAATGTCGTCCGTCTGGTATCGTAACAAAGGTACAAGAGCCTCTGGATTCAAGGTGGAGAAGGTCATCGCACCATAGCCGTTCTGGTCGGCATTCATGATTTCGATGAATATACCCCTGGGATTGAAAGTAAAAATCATCGGCATGGCAACCCCGTCCCCCTCAACACCCAACAAGTCACGCGACAATCCCGGGTTCATCAGGACAGCACGGCGTAGCGCGATGGTTGCGGGTGTTTCATAACATAAATGCAGCCCCAACTCTCCTAGCCCGAAAGACGAAATGATGTAGCCATCTTCCTTGTCACTCGTATTCAGATTCAGGCATTGGGCGAGATATGTGCGAAAGTTCTCACCGAATACCTCCTCGCCTATCACGACATTCACCCGGTACCGGCTCCAATCCACACCGCTCAAGGTTGCATGCTCGGTAAGTTTTTTCAGGAAGAGAGGATCTCCGACGAGAATGATCTGTTCATAGCAATGCCCGAACGCCTGCACCAGCGCAACCGCCATATCCTCCCGCACGCTGGTCGTAGCCATTGTCATGCAGTGAGACGAAAACCCTACACCCATTGGCAGGCAATTAATGGTGAGCGTCGATTGCGTCTTTACAGAAAATGCCGCATCAAATGCCGCATCGATAAAATCCGCCTGTGTCGAGGCCTGCTTCCTGTCCATCATGCCAAATGAAAATTTCCCACCATGTCCGGAACTGGTCATTACCTCCGCCAGGTCATGTAAGCTTCCGCCCGCGCAGAGTTGTTCCAGTGGGAAGCGGGTAAAGGTGTTCTGCTTCGTCAATACCGGGCAAAGACGTAAAAATGCTTCGATATCTGCGACGTCTTGGGACTGTACGCCGTGTTCCTGGAGTAGCATCTGATAAGCGGGTACACGGGACGCTGCTCTGCGAAAGGCTCCGAGCAATAGTTGTTCTGTCGTCGAAACTGACATATTCATGAAAGGAGACATCGAGACAAGATTGAAAGGAGAGTTAAGAACATTATTGCAGGTGAACACCAGGAAAATAGAGGCAACAGGTTATTAACGGAAAATTATGCGCTAACTTTAAATGTGGCGTGCGCTAAGGAATCGCGTGCCTTGCCGTTAATATAGGGATGCTTCATGCGTATTTTTCAAGTTCGAATCGATCCCTTAACCCC
>JBDTHR010000186.1:0-19768 GCA_039936855.1 Nitrosospira sp.
ACGTCAGCAGGATGAGGTTGGGATTACGCCGGGCAGTGATGAGCCGGCTAAAAGAATCCAGCGGGCGCCAGATGAAGATATCAAATGATCCAACCCAGAATTGGAACGCCCCTTCACACAAGCGGCCTCCAATATAACCGATAAGTATCAACCAGAACAATACCGCCTCGGTGAATGGCGTCGTTAATGCTGTCGCCAACCCCACACCCCATGCAATATACCAGAGCGGCGGATGAATGATATCCAGGCCGTGATCGAGTACGTCCCCCAGGCGGCTTGAGGTGACAGTGACCCGCGCCAATTTTCCGTCGACGGTGTCCAGGAAGGTCATCAGCCACCCCATTACCAGACCCGAGCCATAGTAGCCATACCAGAACGCAACCCCTGCCAGCACGGCAAGCACAAGACTGAGCAGCGTAACGTGATTGGGCCGTATACCGAAGCGTACGCAAAAGCGTACAGTCCAGAATGCGGGAACCGGCCAGAGCCATTTGGTCACAAGATCGGTCACCCCCTTGTAAGATCGCGTAAACAGTTCGGATTCGAGCATTTGCCGATTGTCATTGCTGATAGGGAAAACGTACGGTGGGTCTCTCTTCTTGAGATTTTGCCGGACGCTTGATAAATCGAGGTCCTTCAGCGCATATAGAGGAAAATCGGCAAAACTCCGCCTATCTCCTCCATCCACGAAATCTGCCAGTACATGATGCACATCACCATCGATAACCCGGATCGCGACGGGTTGATCCTGGTTGCTGCTGAGCACAAGGTTTGTTCCTGCGTTAATCAATGCTGTCAATACTCTCGCGTCGAATAGATAATCTGCGCGCAGCAACAATGCCGATGCGGGCGCCGGAATCTGCTCGGGGTCATCCACCAACCGGGTCTGCGAAGAAGGTTTTAACATGCGTTGCAAGCGCTCGCGACCACTCAAGCCCCAGATATTCGTCTCGCTATCGCCAGCGATATAGATGTAAACGGAGTTAGACATGTTTCAGGTTGTTTCTATGATTGTGGCTGGTTTGAAATCATGGGTATTACTTTGTCGAAATCCTGACCAGCCTCTGCGGAACGCTTTGTGGCAGCTGAGCAGATCAGAACTGGAGAAAACAAAAGCGTTCATGAAGGCCGCGGACTTGGCCTGAGAAGCTCGGGCGTGAAACGCTATGAACGCTCGATACCGAAACCCGAAGGAGAACGGGTGCAATGCTGAGGATCGTCTGCTTCGTCAGGCTCCGGGGGAGGCAAGCTGGCACCCTTCACGCCTTTTGCGTCAGGATGACGTTCTCGTGATGCCACCGAGACATCCGCGCGCCCAGGTGGAACTTGTTCAGAACTCCTTTATATATGTTTGGCTGAAAAATTGTGCAGATTGCGATATCACTAACACAGCAAAGGTGATCAGAATGCGGTCTTGTAACCTAATGAAGGAAAATAAGCAAGAAGCCCTAAAAAATCCGCCGCAGCCAGAAACTTGCAAGAGCGATCAGCACCAACCCGGGCAACAGGGCGGTTAGCGCCGGATTCAAGTGCAGCAACAGACCCGCGTTTGCAATAATCTGATCAAACAGATAGACGCTGATACCAAGCATGGATGCAACCACGAGCCTGTTGGCAAGGCCGGCCCTTACCGATCCGAAAACAAATGGTATCGAAAGCAATAACATTGCAATTGTTGTCAATGCGCCGCCGACCTTCCGCCATAAGGCAAGTGCATAAGCATCCGCTTCTTGACCGGTAGCGCGTAAAAAACGGACATGTAGAAACAGTTCAACCGGCGAGAGACTCTCCGGAGGCTTCGTAAGTGTCGAAATATCATCCGGACTCAAAAATGATTTCCACTGCATCGAATTCGTGCTTGCGGATTCTATCCGATTTCCGATAAAAGTTTTGGTGGTAACGTCGTTAAATTCCCACAGATCATTATCAATGAAAATCGCATATTTAGCGTAGGTATAGGTTAGCAGAAAACCATTATCGTCAAAATTCATCACCTCGACATCCGCTGCTTTCCCCGCATGCAACATCTCACCGATACGCAGGACATTTCGCTTGTCCCGCGTCCAGATACCCAGTAGCTTGCCCAGCGCGGCGCTCTTCTCAAGCGCAACAGCCCGGGACGAAATAGCCTTCTGCTGCAATTGGGGAGCCACAAATTGATCCAGTACCATCGTAACCAACAAAAGGATCAAACCAACCACAAGTGGAGGAAGGCTGATACGGGTCGGGGATAGACCTGCTACGCGCAACGCTGTCAACTCTGATCCGACCGCCAGGCGACCCAATGCGATGACATTGCCCAGCAAGACGATGAAAGGCGCAAGCTGGATAAATCTGCGCGGCAACAGTAAGGCCGTATTCAGGAAGGCGTCCTTGACCTGATAGGTGCCCTTGCCGACGTCACCAAGCTGATCAAGCAAGTCGAGAAAACCAAATAGCGGCAGAAGTATCACTGTAGCGATACCCAGACCCATGACGATCTGAAACGCCAGATAGCGATTGATTATCGTCATCTGCGCAGAAATAACTTCTGCTGGAACCCGGTGGATAGCAGGCTGAACGCAAACAAGGACATTAATATGTAGAGCCACCAGACACCGGGTAGTCTGCTGATAGTGCCCTGCTCGACCCATGTTTGGGCTAATCCGCTCAGGATATAGTAGATCGCGAAAACGGCGGCTGCGCCATAAAAAGACCTTTCACTTTTTCCCTGTCGAGGGGAGGTACGGCTGAATGGCACGGCGATAAGAGCCAGGAGAATCGTAGCAACAGGACGTGAAATCCGCCATTGGAATTCAGCAATATCTCGCGGCTGATCGGATTTCATCAACGCGGCCGTGGCAGTCGCCTTTCGTCTGTAATTCAGTATATTTCCGCTATCGGTAAAATACACCAATCTCTCGAAGTGGACGACAGTATCCTTTTTTCCTGAATGCATGAGGCGGTAAATGGAACCGTCCAACAAATGAATTTGCGGTCGTTGGCCCGCTATGGGTTCCTGCTGATAGGCCTCCTTGGCCACTATAATCTCGCTGACTCCATCTTTATTCATGTAGTGGAATACATCTTTCATTTGCTTACCGGCGCCATCCTTGGTTTGAATGTAAACTACCCTGCCATTGTCCTTACTTTTGCCCTCGCTCCCATAAAAACGCCCTGCCTGGAATCGATCCATGTTCAATTCCGCCTCTGCCTGTGCGCTCATCAAGTAACTTTCTTCATATGCCCATGGGCGCACGAATACGGAAAGAAGACCGCTGGCAATTCCCACAGGAATGGCAACGATAAGAACAGCAAGGATTATGCGATTTTCGCTAACACCGGCAGAACGTAAAACGCTGATTTCCTGATCTCTATATAAGCGCCCAAGCCCCATCACTACCGCGACATACAGGGAAATTGGCATCAGCACTTCCAGTGCGATCACTGTCTTAAGCAGCACAACCTTCAGCATGGCGCCAACGCCTAGCGACTCCGACATTGCGCCGGCCAGAAAATTGGCACTGCTGAAACTCGAAAATAATGTCGACAGGATCACGGCGATCACCGTAAACGGCATCAACAATTCCCGCGTGATGTATCGATCGATTATCTTCACGGATTACTTTGCCGTTATAGAATGAAGCCGCCTTTAAGGCTAGGGGATAAGGTCATGCGTATCCGCTTGCTTTTGAGCAACCGGTGCTGCTCTCGCCAGAACGGATTCTACAAGCAGCATATCTTCAACCTTATCGACATCAACGCCAGCTTGTGGATATGGCAAGAATACCGGCCGCACTCTGATGCCGGTCTTGGCTAAAACCGCTTTCAGTCCCTTATCAATCGTCAATATCCCCAGTAAATAGGACAGAACGGTCATAAACCCAAAGGTGCGGGAGATCAGTAGCCACGGGCGTTTGCGCAAATCCTCTGCGCGCTGCCAGAACGATACCAGACCCCTTCCCCGATGATTGAGAAACGCAAAAAGATTGCAACCGCAGACCCCGCCGTCCTGTAGCCTTATTACGGTTCGTTTTACGCCTGGAAACGCCGCTGCGACATCTTCATGCCTGACCACGCCTACCGTCGCATCGCATTGTGCCGCTAGCGATTTGCTTAAAAAATACCGCACGATAGTAGGCGTCAATAATGCGTGATCCGCTGTCGTCAGCAAGACAGGCGCGTCCTGGTCAATCTGCGCTAAGCCGCTGTTTGCGCTTCGACTGGGGGAATCAAGATTCGGCAGCCAGATAACGCGCCCGCATTTAACGCGTTCCTCCAGTTCTGGGCAGTCGGGGAGAATGGATGCCGGCGGGCCCAATATAACGATCGTTTTCACCATATCGCTGGCTTCCAGCGCGTCCAATACACGGATGATCATCGGCGTACCGCAAATGGGTGCGATCGCCTTGCAGGCCACACCTGTTTTACCCGCGACGGGATCATTGGCAGCGCGATCCGCTGCCAGCACCAGCGCGATAAACTGATCCGTTTTCATTTTGAATCCCTGGTTTGGCGCCTGATTTGGCGTTCGCGCGCATTGATCACAACGTTTTTCCATAGATGCGATAACGCTTGTACTCCCGGCAGCCCAAGCTATTCAGAACCGCGCGCATGGGTTTGTTATCTTCGAGTATCCATGACAGTTCAACTGCCTGAACACCCACTGCGCGCGCCAGTTTCTTGGGCGCGTCGATTACCATAAAAGCCAGCGCCATGCCGAGCGGGGTATTATGGAACTGCTTGCGCACCCCCATCAAGGGTATCCGGCCCGTGCGTACCGCCCCTCTGGATTTTATCCGGCTCAGCTTCACCCAGCCAAACGGGAACAAGCTTCCGTCCAACTCGGCAAAAATTTCGTTAAGGTTCGGCAATGCCACCATAAATGCGGATGGAACGCCATCTACCTCGGCAATCTGAATGCAATCATCGGGTACGAGCAAGCGAAGGCTGGTACCGAGTTCGGCAAACTCAGCCTTGGTTACAGGAACGAATCCCCAATTTTCCGACCAGGCATCGTTGAATATATCACGCAGTATTTCCATTTCCTCGCCGAACTTGTCACGGCGTAGCGGCCTCAAGCTTATCTGGTCCGAAAACTTTGCGATCAAAGCACTCATCAGGCGGGGAACCTTGAAATCCACCTCCACCCAGTAGGCAAGCAGATCTTTCACTCGCTGGTAGCCCTGTTCTTCGAGTAAGCGGCCATACCATCGACGCGAATGCGGCATCATTACCATTGGAGGCGTATCGAAACCATCCACTAGAACGCCGCACTCCTGATTAATGGACAAATTGAACGGTCCTGTTATATACCTGGTTTGCCGGGACGCCAGCCACTCCTCAGCAGCACGCATCAATACGGCGGCCACCTCTGCATCATCTATACATTCGAACAATCCGAAATGACCCGTTTCGCCAAAGCGCTGCCGGTGAAGCTGATCAATCTGAGCACTGATCCTTCCCACGGGCTGGTTATTCCGGTATGCAATCCAGGCCTGCCATTCGCCATGCTTGAAAAACGGATTGAATCTTGAAAAATGAAACCGCCGCTCCAGACGTAATGGTGGCACCCACATCGGGTCATCAACATAAATGCGCCAGGGAACATCAATAAATACACCAACGTCATGCCTGCTCTTAACCGGATGTACAGTGACCTCCAGGCATGTTGGCCGGGAGGGATCATCCATGAGATAGAGTCAAGGCGTGCGGGTGATACACCAAAGCGGCGTCCAGCTTAAAAGAAAACAAATTTGATTCAATCTGCAAGGAATGTGGCAATATCTCTTTCGTTGTAATCGTATTTGCGTGAAATCTGCTGAACCTCAGCGCGCAGTGTAAAGTTAGGTGGTAGGTCAAGGTAAATGTTCGTTAACTCGACACGTTGATGTCGTATCATATTATAATTACTGGTTTGACACGTGACACAGATTTCAGTAATTTAACGTAGCGAGTACGCATTAAGCATAATGGACAGGGTCGCCAGCCAATATAGCAAACGCTGCCATTATGGGATTTACCGTCATTTGTGGCAATAGCTTGATTAGCCGGCGAGCGGCGTCAAAGAAATACTGTTGATGCGCCATCTTTTTTTGCCTATGCATGGACGAAAAAAGGAACACTGTCCACCTGAAGGTTTCTGTAGCAATAATTTATGGAAAGGTTAATTATTAATGGGGACTTCTGAATATAATCTGCTAATTGCCATCGGCCTTATTCCGGTTGTTATCGGACTGCAGATATGGGTGAGAAAGCGTCGCCTGAGCCGGCGTAATGAAGATGGGCAGCAGGAATTCGACAGCCTGGGCAGGACGCTCCTCTCGGCCCTTATCGAAGGAGGGGCTGTAATCTCGAGCTTAATGCTTATTATCTGGATAATGGGAGGTATATTGAGATATGTGTTCCCCGTGATGTTTAATGCGCAGTAAGGGCAGATCTACGCCGGGACTGAAGATTGCCGGGGACAGAAAAAGCTGGTCGCGGTCGAACAAAGTCTTCCTGCACACCAGATTTTTGCCAAAACTGATGTTCCTGTATTTCTTTATGAGTAATTCTGTTTACGTATGCGCATAGTCGTCACGGGAATGGGGATTGTTTCCCCGATTGGCATAGGCACGGACCAGTTTTGGTCGGCAGCGGTCAACGGCGTGAGCGGGATTAAAAGAATCCGCGCCTTCGATGCCTCAAGGCAGCGTTCGCAAATAGCCGGGGAAGTGATCGACTTTGATCCTGCGACGTTTCTCTCGGCTAAATACATAGATCAAACGGACAGATTTGCACAATTGGCGCTGCTCGCTGCCAATCTCGCTCTTGAAGATGCGGGCGGACTCGATGGATATGCGCCACAGCGCGTGGCTGTAAGCATAGGGTCCGGGATGGGCGGATTCGGCACATTTGAGTCCTCCGCCACGCGCAGGTTCAAGAATCAGCCCGTACCTCCCTTCACGGTGCCTCGAACGATGGCAAACTCCGCAGCAGCTTGGGTCGCAATCAAACATGGGCTGAAAGGAGTCAACCTGACTTGCAGCACAGCGTGCTCGTCCGGCGCCAATGCAATCGGAATGGCGCTCGATCTTTTGCGCGCGGGTAGAGCCGATGTGGTGGTTGCCGGCGGTGCGGAAGCATGCGTGTTGCCGTTGACGATGACGAGCTTCGAAATATTGCATGCGTTAACTATCAGTTCCAATAGCGACCCGGAGGGCGCATCCCGGCCTTTCGCCAAGGGCCGGGCAGGTTTCGTCATGTCCGAGGGTGCCGGGATACTCATTCTGGAGAGAGAAGAACAGGCCATACGTCGGGGGGCTAAAATATACGCGCAGCTCGCAGGTTTTGGGCAAGCATGCGACGCCAAGCATATCGTAATGCCCGACATCGAGGGTCAGATATCGACAATGCAGGCGGCTATCCAGGACGCCGGCTTGGAACCTGATTCCATCGACCATATCAATGCGCACGCAACGTCCACTCCGCTTGGAGATATCGTAGAAACCCGCGCTATTAAACATGTTTTTGGAAACCGGGCTGGCGATATCGCCATTAGTGCAACCAAGTCAATGGTTGGACATTCGATTGGCGCTTCGGCGGCTATCGGCAGCATCGCCACTGTCATGGCGCTTCACACTGGCATGATACATCCGACCATCAATCTTGACGAGGCTGATCCGGAGTGTAATCTTGATTACACGCCAAACCACGCACAACAGAAAAACCCACGTACCGGCTTATGCAATGCTTTCGGATTTGGGGGCAACAATGCGAGCATCATTTTCACGAACCCTTGAATGAAGGAAGAGATTAGATGGATACAGCAGATATCGAAACGAAGGTCATACAGTTTATCGCTACAAAAGCTGAGAATCTGGATGCATCCACGATAAACAGATCTTCGAAATTTGAAGAGCTCGGGCTTGACTCCATGGATACGATTCAGCTTTTGTTCGATGCTGAAGATGCTTTCGGAATCAATTTTGACAGTGAGGAAGCAAAGGGATTTAGCAGCGTCGGGGATATTATTTCCTATATCGAAAAACACCAGGCAACGGCGCCTTGAAGGCGGCGCTCCCGGGTGTGTATAAATGCCATGAAAGTCGCTCTGACAAGTGAAAAAACCGAGAGCGTAGATATAAGCGGTGGGCCACGATCCGTCCTACCGATATCCCAAGGCTTATTTTGACCCGGCGACAGAATCTTTGGATGAACGATTTCGGGTTTTCGGTTTTGCGATCTTTGCTTCCATAGTGACTGTTGCGGTCTTTTGCTTTGGACTTCTCGGCTCAAATTCGAATCCCACTTTTCCCTCCGCGCCTATGACCAGATAAGCCGAAAAAGGTCTTCCCTTCTTTGAAATGAACTTTGTCAGCAAATCTGTTTTACCGCTGTGCAAGAGCTTTACGACTTGTTCACGTTCAATGGGGCGAGTGAGAATTATTTTACCTGTCTTGAAATTGCAGCTGCGCACTGGGCCCAAAGCCTTCTCGCATGCATAACTCATCCCGTGGTCGAATACTCTGCTGCCGCAGCGCGGGCATTTCCCCAGCGGTTCCTGTCCGGTAAAATCAAGCTCCTCCGCATCTTCTTCGGTATCCTCGCCAAAGTCGAATTTCATGTCAAACTCACCGGTAAGTTTGACATTTGCATCGAACAACCGCCCCATCTTGCTTCGAAACCCCTGCAGCGGACCCACCTCGCGCCGGGTGATCAATTGTTCCATTTCAGCTGTTTCAAATTGCCTCCCTGCAAGAATTTTCCATAACGCAAAATCACATTTCCCGCACTGGAATTTTTTATAGGTTTCCTGCACGACGCCACCACATTTTGGACAAGGCGATTCGAGCGTGGAAAAATCTCCGCTGATGGTTTCCCCGCGATGACTCTTTGCCTGTTCCACGATGTGGCGCGTCATGCCGGCAATTTCTTCCATGAAACTATCGCGTTTGAGCTTACCCTGTTCGATCTGGCGTAGTTTGAATTCCCAATTGCCAGTCAGTTCAGGTGAGGTGAGTTCAGGTACTTTCAGACCACGTAATAACGTGATCAACGAAAATGCCTTAGCCGTGGGATGCAGCTCACGCCCCACACGCTGCATGTAATTTTCCGATACCAGGCCTTCTATGATCGAGGCCCGCGTTGCGGGCGTACCCAAGCCTTTTGCGCTCATGGCTTCTCGCAGTTCCTCATCCTCCACCAGCTTACCGGCACCCTCCATGGCTGACAGCAGCGTCGCCTCATTGAATCTCGCCGGCGGCCGAGTATGATTGGAAATAACCTTAACCTCTTCGGCACTAACCGCCTCACCTGGATTCAGTTTAACCAATGTCGAATCCCCCTCGGCACCCACGGCTTGTACGTCCTTGCCGTAAACCGCCTGCCAACCGGGGTTGACCATTACCTTACCTTCCGTTTTGAACGGCTCATTCTCGACACGCGTAACGCGGGTAGTCACGAGAAACTCGGCGGCAGGAAAAAAAATTGCGAGGAAACGCTTGGTGACAAGGTCGTAAATTTTTGCTTCAGCTTCATTCAGCCCGCCGGGTTCAAGGGAAGTCGGAATGATGGCGAAATGATCGGAAATCTTTCCGTTGTTGAATATTCGCTTGTTGGGCTTCACCCAGCCTTCTTTGAGAATCTGCCTGGCAAAAACACCATAGCGGGTTTTCTCGAGTGAGCCGACCACATCCTTGACAGTGGTGACGTAATCTTCAGGCAATGCTCGTGAGTCAGTACGCGGATATGTTAGCGCTTTATGTTTTTCGTATAACGCCTGAGCTAGCCCAAGTGTTGTTTTGGCGGAATAACCGAAGCGCCCATTAGCGTCGCGCTGCAAGCTGGTGAGATCATACAACAGCGGGCAGATTTCCGTAGTGGGCTTGCTTTCTTCGCTGACGATGCCAGTTTTACCCTGGCATTTAGCGCGAATAATCTCGGCACTTTCCCGATCCCATAACCGCTCGGCTTTTTGCTCACCATCTTTTTTGTCCTTGGTAAACTTCTCATCCAACCAGCGGCCATTATATTTTCCTGCAATTGCGGCAAACGCGGCATGGATCTCCCAGTAATCGCGGGATACAAATTTCTTTATGATATCTTCCCGCTCGATGATAATTGCCAATGTAGGCGTTTGCACCCGGCCAACCGTGGTTTTATGGAATCCACCTTCCTGCGAATTGAACGCAGTCATCGCGCGCGTACCATTGATGCCCACTAGCCAGTCGGCTTCGGAGCGGCTTACCGCCGCCTCTGCCAGCGGTTGTACGGCTTCATCGTCGAGTAATTTGGTAAAACCTTCCCTTATCGAGGCCGGCGTCATGGATTGCAACCACAACCGCTTTATCGGTTTTCTATTTCCAGCATGGCGGGCAATGTAATGGAAGATCAACTCTCCTTCGCGCCCTGCGTCGCAGGCGTTGATAAGAGCGTCCACATCTTTGCGCTTGATAAGTTTTGTTAAAAGCTTAAGCCGCGATTCAGTTTTCTCGATGGGATTGAGATCAAAATGTGGCGGAATAACAGGTAAATTGGCAAAACTCCACTTTCCGCGTTTTACCTCGTATTGTTCAGGAACAGCCAGTTCAAGCAGGTGCCCCACAGCTGAAGACAACACATATTTATCGCTCTCGAAATAATCGGTATGCTTGCTGAATCCGCCCAGAACCCGCGCAATATCGGCGGCGACGGAAGGCTTTTCAGCGATAATTAATGTTTTACCCATGAAACTCCAGTGAACATTCGCGAATAATTCAGCAAGTGCGAACAGGTGGTCTACAAACCCTGGGTCGCTACTGCGATCCACACGCATGATAATAAAGCCTGCCGGATAGCGCAGCGGGCGCCGCCGGTATTAGCATATTTTGCTGATGTTACAAATTATTTACGTCGTAAGCATCGTCTGCGGCTCAATTGTTTTTTATTATAGATAACTATACGGCCATATGTCGCGGCGATCTACCGAAGCCGCTGGTAGCGCCCGCCCGGCAGACTTGCAACAACGCCATCCAATTCCAACGCCAATAGCATCGCTGATACCATTTCCACCGTCAAGCCGCTCCGAACGCACAAGGTATCGATGTTGGTGACGTCATGGCCGAGATGCGCCAATAACACCGATTCTTCGCCCTCCGGTCCACCACCATCAAGCGTGGCACTTTGCACGAGCCGATAGCCGAGTTCACATAGAATGTCATCGGCGCTTTCGACCAGTTTCGCGCCTTCCTTGATGAGTGCGTGACAACCTTTCGATAGAGGTGAATGAATCGAACCGGGAACGGCGAATACCTCTCGACCCTGCTCCAATGCCTGCCTCGCGGTAATGAGCGAACCACTTCGTAACGCGGCCTCCACCACGAGGCAACCGCGACTCATACCGCTGATAATGCGATTGCGGCGGGGAAAATTGCTGCCTATGGCAGGAGTGCCCAAGGGAAATTCGGAAATAAGCGCGCCTTTTTCCGCCAATTCATGAGCAAGTTCGCGATTAGCGGCCGGGTACACGATATCCAGGCCGGTTCCCACTACCGCAATGCTGGCGGCGCTGCCACGCAATCCGCCACGGTGTGCCGCAGCGTCCACTCCGGATGCCATGCCGCTTGCAATGCACAGACCAGCGTTACTTGCCGCTTCGGCAAAAGACTCGGCGTTGGCAAGACCTTGAGGCGTCGCATTGCGGCTGCCCACAATGGCCAAGGTATGCGAGTTCAGCAATTCACGCGACCCCTTGAAATAGAGAAGTGGGGGAGGATCCGGTATGTTCAGCAGCAGCGACGGGTAATCGTGATCTGCCAGTGTAACAATCGAATTTTCTGGCTCCTCCAGCCATTTAAGGGTGGCCTCTATTCTTTTTTGGTCAACCCCCTGAACAATGTTATACGCCACCTTTCTTTTTACCACGCGCTCCAGCGCGGCGATATTTGCGGAAAAAATTTCAGCAGGGGTACTGAACACTTTCAACAAGCGCCGCATCGATTCGCCGCCAAGACCGTCAACCAATCCAAGGGCGAGCCAGGACTCTGTTTCCTGCATGGGTTTCATTTCAACATTTGTGAACGTAGTAAGATAGAAATACCGTTTTATAGCAGATTTAAATAATAAACCATGGCGGGGCGTTTAAAAATGACTAAATTGGAGCAAGGCGAGGCGCGGGTAGCATCCGTATGCATCCGAATAAAACAATGCCGCGACAATCCCGTCATTTTTGCCTTGTTGTATTAGTGTACCTTTTCCCACCCGCGATTAGCGAGTTGACGGTATTTTCTGTATGTTTCAGAACCATGGTTTCGGAATTGCCGATGTTTCCGCTATTGACATCGGAGAGTTATCAAGAGCTGGAAAACGAATTTTCTACTCAATTCAGGATATAATGTACCTCTGCATTGAATTCGGAAAACCCTTCTCTTATCTATAGTGGTTGTGATGGGAACATCGCAGCCATATGGTTGAATTTGCTTTTCGACTGTTAATGTTCAAGCCTCGCCCCGTTTATGGCCCTTCTAAAAATATTGCAGTATCCGGATGAGCGATTGCATATAGTTGCTGACCGAGTATCGGAAATTACCGAGGAAACTCGTGCATTCGTGCGGGATATGGCTGAAACCATGTATGCGGCCCCCGGAATCGGCCTTGCAGCCACACAGGTTGATGTGCATCAGCGTATTATCTTGATCGATATTTCCGAAACACATGATCAGTTGCATGTGCTGATTAACCCGGAAATCATCACGCATTGCGGTGAGTCTGACCGTGAAGAAGGCTGTCTGTCGGTGCCAGGCGTATTTGGAAAAGTGCCGCGCGCGGAGCAGATTACCGTCGTGGCGCAGAATGCCGATGGAAACCCGTTGACGCTTGAGGTAGAGGGTTTGCTGGCCGTGTGTATCCAGCATGAGATGGATCATTTATTGGGCAAAGTCTTTGTCGAGTACTGGTCGCGAATGAAGCAGCTGCGTATTCAGTCCAAATTCAAGAAGCAGCGTCGAAAAGTGATGTGACATCAAGTATCCATTTTTGGCAAACAGGTGGAAAAACCAGAGAATCTCTTGATCAAGAAACGAACAAGTAACGGTCTTTCTCCAGATAAATTCCCGTATCTTCGATGAGAATCATCTTTGCCGGCACACCGTCGTTTGCCGCGCCTGCGCTTGAAGCCTTGGCAGACGCCGGACATGAAATTGCATTGGTATTAACTCAGCCTGATCGTCCGGCGGGACGCGGGATGAAAACCTCTTCAGGCATAATCAAGACGCTGGCGCAGCAGCGGAACCTTGCATTGTTGCAGCCACACTCGCTCAAGCAGCCAGAGTTGCAAGCACAACTAAGCGCCATCAATGCAGATATCATGGTTGTTGCGGCTTATGGCCTGCTCCTGCCTTTTTCTGTTTTAAGTATTCCAAGGTTCGGCTGCCTGAACATTCACGCCTCATTACTACCGCGATGGCGAGGTGCAGCGCCTATCCACCGGGCAATATTGGCGGGCGATAGCGAAACCGGGATCACGATCATGCAAATGGACCGGGGCTTGGATACCGGCGCCATTTTATTGCAGAGAGGTATCGCAATCGAACAGGATGACACTACCGAAACTCTGCACGATAAGCTTTCCCTGCTGGGAGCACGCTGTATCCTGGAGGCGCTGGACTGTCTGGGTCAAGGAAAACTTCTTGCCATTCCTCAGAATGAAGCTGACGTCACCTACGCATCCAAACTGGGAAAAGATGAAACTGAAATTAACTGGCACTTGAGCGCGGAAAATATCTGTCGTGCAGTGCGAGCATTCAATCCCCGTCCTGGCGCGCACGCCCGCGTATGTGGGATGCCATTGAAAATATGGCGTGCCGCCGTGGCCGCGGATGTGTCCGGCAAACCAAGTGAAATTGTTGCGGTAGGACGTGAGGGCATTGTGGTGGGATGCGGCGAGGGTTCGCTTGTACTGAAAATCGTGCAGAAATCGGGCGGTAAGAAACTGAGCGCCGCCGAATTTCTCTCGGGGCATTCATTGCGGCCAGGCGATCGCTTTGAAAACTGTAAATGATCAAAACTCAGCGTTTGGCCGCCGCAGTTGTGGCAAAAGTACTGGCTGGCTCGAGCCTGACAGCGGTGTTGCAGGGTGTCTGGCATAACCATGCCGATCTCTCTGCTCAGCAGCGCGGAGCGATTCAGGATTTAAGCTATGGTGTACTGCGCTTTTATGGTCAACTCGACGCATTGCTTGGCTTATTGCTGAAAAAATCGCTGAAGGACCAGGATCTTTATTGTTTGCTACTGGTGGGATTATATCAACTGGAATACAGCAAGACCGTCCCGTATGCGGTTGTGGATAATGCTGTGTCAGTTTCTCGCACCCTCAGCGGCGGCAAGAGCGTTCGGGGAGCGCAAGGGTTGGTCAATGCAGTATTACGAAACTTCATACGTAACCGCTCAGCTCTGCTTGAGCGTGTAGCTGAAGGTGAGGTAGGACGATATTCCCACCCGCAATGGTGGATAGATAAACTTCGCGCGCAATATCCTCAGGACTACAAGACGGTACTGGAAAATAGTAACAAGCGGCCTCCCATGACTCTGAGAGTCAATCGGCGCAGGGTCGAGATGGCGGAATATCAAAATCTCCTCAGTCAAAGTGGCATGGACGCATGGCCTGCAGGAAATGATGCACTCGAGCTAAGACAACCGGTAGCGGTGGACCGGTTGCCCGGATTTGCCAAGGGCTTGATATCGGTTCAGGACGCGGGCGCGCAAATGGCTGGGCAGTTATTGGATGTACACGACCGCATGCGTGTTTTGGATGCCTGTGCAGCACCCGGCGGCAAAAGCGCACACTTGCTGGAACTGGCGGATATAGAATTGACGGCGGTCGACAACGACATCGCCCGTTTAACGCACATAACACAAAATTTTACACGACTGGATCTCAAAGCCAATCATATCATTCATGGCGATGCATCTCAGCCAGCAGAGTGGTGGGATGGAAAACTGTTCGACCGCATTCTGGCTGACGTTCCCTGTTCCGCTTCGGGAGTGACGCGGCGTCACCCGGACATTAAATGGCTGAGGCGCGAAAGCGATCTGTTTCAATTTGTTGCGAAACAGAGGGAAATCCTGGATGCCCTTTGGCGGATTCTGGCCAGAGATGGTAAATTGCTCTACGCCACTTGTTCGATATTTATCGAGGAAAATGAGCTGCAGGTAAAAAGTTTCCTGCGCCACCACGCGGATGCCCGTCTGGTGCCTATTTCAAGGGGCGGGGTAATTGACGGGCAATTATTGCCGGATTTCCATCACGACGGTTTTTTTTATGCCCTGCTTCACAAAGCCTGATTTTTTCGCGCGACTGTCGTGCGTATGCATGACCGTAATGGCGTTGCTGGGTCTATCGATTTTGCCCGCGGTTGCAGCGCATGCGGACGGCGTTATACACATAACATCGATAACGCTCGAAGCCACCGAGGAAGGTTATCAGTTCGACGCTGATTTCGAGATAACACTCAATCATAAGCTGGAAAACGCGCTTGAGAAAGGCATCGTGCTTTATTTTGTAACCGAACTTAACCTGGTGAATTCACGCTGGTATTGGCTGGACGAACGAATTGCGCAGAGCAGGGTCCGCGAAGGGTTGAGTTATTACGCGCTGACTCGCCAATACCGGTTGAGCCGCGGCACGTTATCACAGAATTTCGGCACGCTTAAAGAAGCCTTACAGGCCTTGAGCCGAGTGCGCAACCGTCCCATCATTGCCAGTTCCGAGTTAAGGCAGGATGAAGAATATACAGTTGAATTGCGCATGCGGCTGGACATATCGGCTTTGCCCAAACCGTTTCAGGTAGAAACTCTCGGATCGAGGGAGTGGGATTTGAGCTCCGGCCTACTGCGATGGAATACAAAGCTGCCCATGCCAAAGCTTCAAGATAACGTCAGGCTGTGAAGTACGTAATTTTCATCGCTGCGGCACTAGGCGCAGTCATGCTATTCCTGCTTGCGACCGCAGGTGCCGATACCGGGCTTTTTGATCGAAAATATCGGCTCCTGATCAGGCTCAATGTCGGCCTCCTCCTGTTCCTCATGGCAGTGGTGGGCTATCTGCTATGGAGACTCCGGCGCAGGCTTCACGCTGGCGTGTTCGGCTCCAGGCTGGCGCTGCGCCTGTTGCTGATTTTTTCGCTGATGGCGATTCTTCCGGGTGCGCTGGTGTACGGCATATCGGTACAATTTTTAGGGAAAAGCATCGAATCGTGGTTCGACGTCAAAGTGGACCGGGCGCTCGAGGGTGGCCTGAATCTGGGACGCACGATCCTCGACAATCTTCTTGAGGGCCTCCGCAGCAAGGCCGACGCAGCCGCACTTGCACTATCCGAGCAACCCGGTTTCCCCTTGCCAATGCTAGACTACCTCGTGAAGCAATCACAGGTGCAGGAAGCGACGCTGTTTAATCACGATGGCAGCGTAATCGCTTTTTTACGCGCTGATGGAACGGAAGCAGTTCCCGAAACGCCACGTGCAGCCGTGTTGCACCAGGTGAAAACGGAGAAATGGTACAGCGCGGTTGAATCCATTCCCGGCAAAGGATTGTATTTGAAGGTATTGATATCAATCGACGCACCGGACATGGGAGGAGATGTCGAGATCTTGCAACTGCTGCAGCAGGTGCCGAGACAACTGGGTGATGATGCGGAAATAGTTCAGGCAGCGTATCGCGATTACCAGGAATTGCTGCTATCTCGTGAAGGATTGAAAAGTTTATATGGTGTAACGCTTACGCTCGCGCTGTTGCTCTCGCTTTTTTCTGCTTTAGCTGCCGCGTTTCTCATCAGCGAACGGCTGAGTGCGCCATTGGGCATGCTGGCTGAAGGTACCCGCGCAGTGGCCCAGGGTGACTTTAGCAGGCGTCACCCGGTACAGAGCCGGGATGAATTGGGCGTACTGACCGAATCGTTCAATCTCATGACACAGCAACTGGAAGAAGCCCGCACGACCGCGCACCATCATCAACAGGAAGTCGAAAGCGCCAGGGCTTATCTGGAGAACGTACTGTCCAATCTTTCGTCCGGCGTTCTGGTGTTCGACGAGGACTTGCGCATGCGCACGGCAAATTTGAGCGCCGGACAAATTCTGGATGTTTCGTTATCGGGGCTCGAGGGGCTGACTATTGAAGAATGTGCGGCCCGTGAGCCTCAATTAAATTCTTTCAAAACTGAAATTCTACGAGGATTTCGTTCGGGTAAAAAGGGTGAGTGGCAGTGCCAGTTGGAACGATTGAGAGATGGGGCCAACCAGGTTCTGCTGTTACGCGGCACACGCCTGCCTGTTGTTTCAGGTGGGGGAGGTGTCGTCGTCTTCGACGACGTAACCAGTTTATTGCAGGCTCAGCGCACGGCTGCGTGGGGAGAAGTGGCACGGCGCCTGGCCCATGAAATCAAAAACCCCCTGACGCCGATACAACTTTCCGCCGAACGCATTCAGCACAAACTCGCCCAGAAGCTGAATAACGATGATGCGCAATTCTTGCAGCGATCCACTGAGACTATTGTCAACCAAGTGGAGGCACTAAAAAAAATGGTCAATGAGTTCAGTGAATATGCGAGAGCACCCGAACTGGAATTTCATCTGCTGGACTTCAACGGACTGGTGCGGGAAGTGCTCGCGCTATATGAAACCGCAAGCGCCACGGCGCCCGATAATCCCCAGCCACATATTTATCTGACCCTGGCTCCCGACTTGCCGATGGTGAGAGGTGATTCTGCCCGGCTTCGCCAGGTTATCCATAATCTGCTGCAGAACGCGCTGGATACACTGATCGGCGTTGAAGAACCCGCAATTACGGTACGCACTGAAATTGCATCCGGCGTTGTACGGTTTAGCGTAAGCGATAACGGCGGCGGCTTTCCCGAACAAGTCAGGGCTCGAGCGTTCGAACCCTACGTTACCACCAAATCCAAAGGCACCGGGCTGGGACTCCCCATTGTCAAAAAAATAATCGAGGAGCACAGCGGCATTATTCAGATTGAAAATATTCGACCCCATGGGGCATGCATATCATTGATTCTGCCGACTGCGGAGAAAGACAATTTGAAGGTTTATTCAACAGCCACATGATTAACCCGTCACAAATGAACCTGAACATACCGGTAAGCATCCATTGATAATCCGTAACCCGAACATTGGCAGCCCTGAATTCCACCCCAATCGTACGCATCGATTTTCTGAATTATGAGCAATAACACCATACTTGTTGTCGACGATGAAATTGGCATACGCGAGCTCTTGTCCGAAATTTTACGGGACGAAGGGTATCGCGTGGCCCTCGCGGAAAATGCGGGTCAAGCGCGCAATTGGCGCAAACAAACACGGCCCGACCTGGTACTGCTGGATATCTGGATGCCGGATACCGACGGTATCACCCTGCTGAAAGAATGGGCCAGCGGCGGACTGCTCACCATGCCAGTAGTGATGATGTCCGGACACGGCACCATAGATACCGCGGTAGAGGCCACGCGCATGGGCGCAGCCGGCTACCTCGAGAAACCGGTACCGCTGCAAAAGCTGTTGAGCACAGTGGGGCGCGCACTGCGCGGCGGGCAGGTCAAACCGAACATAATGCTTCCCCTTGCCAGCTTGGGCAGGGGACCATTGATCGCAGATCTGAAAAAACGGCTTGAACAGGTAGTCAACTTGCGCGCGCCGCTGCTGCTTACCAGTGAACCGGGAACTGGTGTGGATCTATGCGCCCGCTTTTTGCATCGTCCCAACACTCCTTGGGTGGAGCCTGATACGCTTTCTGCCTTGGCGAATGCCCCGCTTGATTTGCTTGAACAGGCAAAAGGTGGCTTGCTGTTTCTAAAGGAAATAGGAGATCTCAACAGACTGGCGCAAAAAGGACTGCTTCTACTGTTGAGCAAGCTCGAAAAATATAGTGTTCGGCTCGTATGCGTTACCACAATACCGCTGGCGGGGCTCGCAGCACAGGGGATCTATGAGCCAAGGTTATATGAACAATTGAGCAGTCTTTGCATCAATGTTCCCGCGCTGAGGGAACATCGGGAAGACATTCCCGAGCTCGCAGCCCAGATACTCTCGCGTTATATTGAAGCAGGCGAAGTGCCCCTGCGGCAATTCAGTACTGCTGCGCTCAATTGTTTACGGAACCACGACTGGCCCGGCAATCTCGCACAACTGACCGGCGCGGTGCATTCACTTGCGTTAACCAGCGTCGGCGATGAAATATCGGCGGATGACGTGAAGCAAATACTGATATCGTCGTCGCCGGTACAAGCGGTCGCCGGTGTCCCGCTGAATATGCCATTGCGGGAAGCGCGCGATATGTTCGAGAGAGTGTATTTTGAACAACTCATCGACCAGGAAAATGGCAATATGACCCGGGTCGCCGAGCGAGCTGGGCTGGAGCGCACGCATCTCTACCGTAAGCTTAAACTGCTGGGCATAAAGCTGCGGAATGGCTGATACCAAAACTGGTGGCGTGCTGGTGTTTCCGCGATCGGCAACTTAACAATGTGACCCAGCCAGGATGACCACTCCTCATTCCCCGATTACTGGAGCGCGAACACATCCAATATGGGCAGCCGAGATTTGTCATGTTGTCTGACATCGTATCTTAAGCGATAATAATGGTTTTGCCGACCCGCACCGCCACCCAGGTTAGGGGAACGGTGCTTTTGTATCATACATATATCTGTTGAGCGAGGGAGTCCGTATTCATGGGAGCATTTAGAGATTTTGACGCGCCGGTGTTCAAAGACCTGACCAGCGCCATCCGTGCATTGGCCATGGATGCTGTGCAAAAAGCCAATTC
>JBDTHR010000187.1:0-7146 GCA_039936855.1 Nitrosospira sp.
CCAGCACCTTGTCGGCCGCATCGATCACAAACCAGTCGCGGATTACTTCATGTGGTTTGGCTGAAAAGGTTTTCACAAAACCTACCCCTGCTTATTTCGGTAAAGCGGCGCATTCTATGCCAGAGACTCGCGAATGTCAAACTTGAGTATTTTCCGTATATGCCTGTAGGGAAAAACCGATTGTCCGCAAGCTACTTGCCTATGAGCGTGAAAGCGTGAAATGACTTTATCCTCAACCGTTGCCACCAAAATTATAAAAAAAACAGTTATCATTACGCTGCTCGAGATTTGCTGAAATCAGCGAAACCACTGACGCAAAGTCCATAACATCTTATTAGCCTGAGGAGAGAGCCTGTATGTCAAAAAAGCACCCCGTCATCGCCGTTACCGGATCGTCCGGCGCCGGTACGTCGACGGTCAAGAATAGTTTCGAGCATATTTTTCGGCGCGAGATACTGACTGCTGCGGTGGTAGAAGGCGATAGCTTCCATCGCTATGATCGCGATGGAATGAAAAACGCCGTAGCTGAATCGGAGAAAGCGGGCGGTCATGCCATCAGCCATTTTGGTCCCGAAGCGAACGAGTTCGAGAAGCTCGAAGCGCTATTCAAGGAATATGGCGAGAGTGGCAGCGGCCAAGTTCGCCTGTACCTGCACAATGACGAAGAAGCTGCACCGCATGGGCAGAAAGCGGGCACCTTCACCCCATGGTCACCGATAAAACTTGGTTCCGATCTGTTATTTTACGAAGGCTTGCATGGCGGAGTGAAAAGCGATACCGTCGACGTTACGCAATATGTCGATCTGCTGGTAGGTGTTACGCCCATTGTCAATCTGGAATGGATACAGAAAATCCATCGCGACATGAATGCGAGGGGGTATTCCGCCGAGGCGGTAACTCACACCATCCTTCGGCGCATGCATGATTATGTGCATTACATCACGCCGCAATTTTCACGTTCGCATGTCAACTTTCAGCGTGTGCCGACAGTGGATACGTCCAATCCGTTTATTGCGCGGGATATACCTACCCTCGACGAAAGTTTTGTCGTGATCCGTTTCAGTGATCCCAAGAACGTCGATTTTCCGTACCTGCTTTCGATGATTCACGACTCGTTCATGTCTCGAGTAAACTCGATTGTAGTGCCAGGCGGTAAAATGGGCTTGGCTATAGAATTGGTTCTAACGCCGCTCATTCTGGATCTGGTGAAAAAAAGCCGAAGCAAATAGTCATAATATTATTGATAACGGGCCCTATAAAGCCCCGCTCCAGCAGCTCACCGATGGATTGCCTTTTGTTTTTATACTCATAGCGCTACATAACGCCTTGAAGCCGGGATTTATAGTGGTGCCATATCTTCTTTTTGCCCGACTGCTTCACATATTGCATAAATACCGATAACCCCGGGCTCAGCAGTTATCGTCAAGCCATACAGGTCTCGTCGTGCCCCTGTCGGGACGCCGAGTCTGTGCCCAATTCCGGAATTCAGGATAATTCCGGAATACCTGATCGGAAACCCTTTCCATAATGCCTTCTTCTTCTCTTTCTGCACTGAATCCCGAACAACGCGAAGCAGTCACTTTGCCGCACCAGTCGGCGTTGGTGCTGGCAGGTGCGGGTAGCGGCAAGACACGGGTGCTCACTACCCGCATTGTCTATCTGATCCAGTCCAGCCAAGTGAGTCCACATGGCATACTGGCTGTCACTTTCACCAACAAGGCAGCGAAGGAAATGCTTACCCGCATCTCTTCGATGCTGCCGATCAATACGCGTGGTATGTGGATAGGCACGTTCCACGGCCTTTGCAATCGCATGCTTCGCGCGCATCATCAGGATGCCGGATTGCCGCAGGCTTTTCAGATTCTGGATTCCGCTGATCAACTGGCGGTTATCAAGCGTATCCTGAAGAATCTGGGCGCGGATGACGAAAAATTTCCGCCACGGCAGGTCCAATGGTTCATCAACAATGCAAAAGACGAAGGGTTGAGAGCGTCGCAGGTTGAAACCTATGACGATTTTGCGCGTAAGGCGGTTGAGTTTTACCTTGCCTACGAGCAGCAATGCAATAAGGAAGGCGTGGTTGATTTTGCTGAACTGTTGCTGCGCAGTTATGAGCTTTTGAGTCGGAATGAAATTATTCGCGAGCATTATCGCAGCCGCTTCCGCCACATTCTGGTGGATGAATTTCAGGATACGAGCCGTCTGCAATACCGATGGCTGAGGCTGCTGGCCGGCGAACAGGCTGCTGTATTTGCCGTGGGAGATGACGACCAGAGTATCTATGCATTTCGTGGCGCCAACACCGGCAATATGAAGGAGTTTGAAAGCGATTTTCGTATTTCTAAAATCATCAAGCTGGAGCAGAACTATCGCTCGCACGGCAATATACTGGATGCCGCCAACACACTGATACGCAACAATAGCGGTCGGCTCGGCAAGAATCTGTGGACCTCCGAGGGCCATGGCGAACCGATACGCGTGTATAACGCGCCGACCGATTTCGATGAGGCGGCATTCATCGTCGGCGAAGCGAGATCGCTGCGTGCGGAAGGTGTGGCGCTGTCTCAGATTGCATTGCTCTACCGTTCCAACGCGCAGTCGCGGGTACTGGAGCATGCCTTGTTCAATGCCTCGTTGCCATATCGGGTCTACGGCGGAATGCGGTTTTTCGAACGGCAGGAAATCAAGCATGCCCTGGCGTATCTTCGGCTACTGGTGAATTCCGGCGACGACAACGCGTTGCTGAGGATCGTGAACTTTCCCGCGCGCGGCATCGGCATGCGAAGTCTGGAACAGGTACAGGACGAAGCCAAACGGCAAGGGGGAAGCCTTTGGCAAGCAATGATCGAAAAATGCGGAGGTGGAGCGCTTGCCTTACCGGAAGCGGACGATAAAATCCCTGCGGGACCTGAGAGTGGCAAGAGGCTGGACAAGTCAAGGAAAGGAATTGGCGGTTTTGTCGCGATGATCGAATCCATGCGCCAGGTATGCGAGAAATTGCCGCTACCGGAGGTAGTGGAGCACGTCCTGGAGCATAGCGGATTACTGGCGCATTACCGTGCCGAACGCGACGGCGCCGATCGGCTGGAAAACTTGAATGAATTGGTCACTGCCGCCGCGAGTTTCGTACATGAGGCGGAGGATGATAGTCTCACGGTATTTCTTGCCCACGCGTCACTGGAAGCAGGCGAGCATCAGGCAGGCGGTGGAGAGGATGCGCTGCAGTTGATGACGGTACACTCGGCCAAGGGTCTCGAGTTTCACAGTGTGTTTATGAGTGGGCTGGAAGAAGGCCTGTTTCCACATGATAACAGTCGTAACGAAGCCGCTGGCCTGGAAGAGGAACGGCGGTTGATGTATGTCGCGTTAACCCGCGCCAGGCGCAGATTGTATTTGAGTTTTGCCCAAAGCCGCATGCTTCATGGCCAGACCCGCTATGCCATTCCTTCGCGGTTTTTGCAGGAAATTCCGGATAACTTGCTGAAGTGGTTACAACCGCCGCAGAAGGCAGTAATTCGAAATCATGAATCGAGCTCCGGGGATTACGGCAACGGGTATGGCAAGTCAACCCAGCAGTTCGTGAGGCACGACTCACCGGCTTCGCCCTGGCGAGTAGGGCAGAATGTCGTGCATGCCAAGTTTGGCACGGGTGTAATCGTCAATTGCGAAGGCAGCGGCGCGGATGCTCGTGTCGAAGTCAAGTTTAGCCGTGCTGGCACAAAGTGGTTATTGCTGGAGTATGCCAAGCTGGTCTGTGCATGAAGCCGGATGGATCGTGAGCATTTGAAGAATCGTTACGTGGCTTCCGTCGGATCCTGGAAAATGTCGCGGTAGCTTGCATAAATGGAAGCGAACATGATCGGCGACATGGCCATGATTACCGCTAACTGTAAAACTAGCGACGGGCCTAGCAGGCCGCTTACCAGCATCATCAGTATCGTCATGACAACTACCAGCGTAATGCCGTAAACCTGAAGTGGAACGATATTTCTCAGACAGGCGACAAAGCTGGACCGCATCGCGTCCAACGCCTGCATGTTGTCGAATTTCACCAGCAGTGGCGCGAACCAGACAGCCATCAAAAGCGGAATGGTCAACACGAGCGCCACCAGTGATGCGGAAAGCATATCCCCTGATACATTCCGCAACTCGCTTTCATCAACCCTTTTTCCATCCAGCAACAAACCCATCAGTACGTCTCCTCCGACCAGCATGAATACGCCGACAATCATCACTTGCCCTACCAGATAGATCCCTCCTATCGTTATCAACGGAGATGCAGTGCCCTGAAAGCCTGCCAGCAAGTGGGTAATCTCCAGTCGGCCACCCTCGTTCAGGGTTTTACATCCTGCCATCATGCCCGCCAGGAATACCGGCGAGAGTAAAGTGAAAATAAACTGTCCTGCTAGCGGAATGAGCGCCAGGGTGGCAGCAATCAGCAGCAAGGTGGCGCACAGGATAATCCATACCAGAGGAGCCCTGCGGAACAAAAAAAAGCCAGACATAATCCACTGCCATCCGTGTTTTGCATCCACTTGCCTGACTTCCATTTTTTATCTCCGATAGGACTTGCCCGCCGCAAAGCGTTGACGCAGTTTTATAATCAAACCCAAACCGGCGTCAGTTTGGCGTGGGATGACGCATGGTTCTTCAGTATATGCATGAAGTGGCCAGGGTCTTTGACATGAGTGAGCTCACCCATGCGCGGCAAATGATAATCCTGGAGCCGCGATAACCAGAAGCGCAAAGCCGCAGCGCGCAGCATCACTGGCCAGGCGCCGCGTTCGTTGGCAGTAAGCGGGCGGGTGCGGTGATAGGCCTGGAGTAAAGACAGGGTACGTGCCGCATCCAGTGCGCCATTTTCGTTCAGGCACCAGTCGTTGGCAGCAATGGCAAGATCGTACAGCAAGACATCGTTGCAGGCGAAATAGAAATCGATCACGCCCCCCATCGCGTTGCCGTTGAACAGAACATTGTCGCGAAACAGATCTGCATGGATTACGCCCCGGGGGAGGTTTTCGAAACGATACAATGACTGAAAACGCAATTCTTCACGAAGAACTTTCGCCTCCTCCGCGGCAAGAAATGGCATGACGTCAGGTGCAGTGGCCTTCCACCACTTTGGTCCACGCGAGTTCTCCATTTTTTCGGGATAGGAAAGACCGGATAAATGCATGCTCGCCAGGAGTTCGCCGACTTCAGCGCAGTGCAGGACAGTTGGATGTTCCTGGGATTTGCCGGGCAGGCAGCTAACGATACTCGCCGGTTTACCGTTGAGTTCGCCAAGAAATTTATTGTCGAGATCCGCGATCGGGCTTGGGCACGGAATGCCATGGCGCGACAGGTAGGCCATCAGGTTCAGGTAGTAGGGCAAGTCGGAAGCACTCAGCCTTTCGAACAGGGTCAGAACGTACTTGCCGTGATTGGTCGTGACGAAATAATTGGTGTTTTCGATACCCGAGGAGATACCCTGCAGATCGATTAATGACCCGAGAGAGTAGTTTTTCAGCCAGACGGTAAGCTGGGCCTGCGTGACAGTGGTATAGACGGACATGAACAGGAGCAAAGAAGGCTAAGCAGCAACAGGACGAAAAAGCCAAGCAGCAACGGAAAGAAAAATTCCGCTGTGTTTAATCAAAGGTCAAAACTCGCGTATTACCCACATTGGCGGACGAATGCGCTGGTCGAGGCCGCCGCTGTCGTGGGCAGCAAATGTACCGTCTCCGCGGTTATCCATCAGATAATACGGCAGGCCAATACGGGGCGTCACCTTGATCATGTAGAGCTGGCCATTGATCCGGTATTCCTCGATCTGGTCCTCTCCGCGCTTCGTGATCGTAACTTGTGGCTCCAGCGAGGCGTCCTCGTCGTCCGTACCCGGAGAAGGCAAGGGTAACTCTGGTGGCTCCGGAACCTCGGGCAAGGGACGAAGATCCTTGGGCTGATTGGATTGCGCTGCTGCGGGTAGTGCAGAAATCAATAATAATGCAATAACTATACAACGCATGGCGCCTCCCGGCAGGGTCAGGGTCAACATGTCATTCTATCCGAAATGATCCGCCATTACAGATTGAGTTGGATTTCACGCTCGGCTGCGGAAGGCTCGAAACCTCGGGTTTCATAATATTTGAATATTGCATCCACCACCTCGCTCGGTTCATCGATCATCTGTATCAGATTCATATCTTCCGGGTCGATCATGCCTTCCGACACAAGTACTTGCTTGAGCCAATCAATCATGCCGCGCCAAAAATCCGAGCAAACAAGGATAATAGGCATTTTCCGGGTCTTGCCGGTCTGAACCAGCGTAAGCGCTTCCATTAATTCATCGAGGGTGCCAAACCCGCCCGGTAAGACGACGTACGCACTGGCAAACCTGACGAACATATATTTACGCGCAAAAAAATGACGAAAGGTCTGGCTGACGTCCTGGTAGATATTGCGGTGCTGTTCATGAGGAAGTTGAATGTTCAGGCCGATGCTGGGCGATTTTCCAAAATAGGCGCCCTTGTTGGCCGCTTCCATGATTCCGGGGCCACCGCCGGAGATTACCGCAAAACCCGCATCGGACAATTGGCGGCTGATCTGCTCGGTCAGTTTATAGTACGGATGCTCAGGAAGTGTACGCGCACTACCAAAAATGCTTACAGCGGGCCTGATCGAGCTCAAGCGTTCCGTCGCCTCGACAAATTCTGCCATAATTCTGAATACGCGCCACGACTCGCTCGCCGACCAGGTCTGTTCCCGAAATTCGTTTGTCATGGTGCGGACTGGTTTGTCTTTCGGGCTCATTGGCAAAAACCTTTGGAGTTAGATGAAAACTTTACTGCTGGTTGACGGTTCATCCTACCTATATCGCGCTTTTCATGCGTTACCGGACTTCCGCAACGGCAACAACGAGCCGACGGGGGCGATTTATGGCGTAATCAATATGTTACGCCGCCTTCACAAGGATTACGAAGCCCATTATAGCGCGTGCGTATTTGATGCAAAAGGCAAGACTTTCCGCGATGACCTTTACGCACAGTATAAATCGCATCGGCCTCCCATGCCGGATGATCTTGTTGCCCAGATAGCGCCGCTTTATGAATGCATCAATGCCATGGGATGGCCGATGCTGATCGTGGAAGGGGTGGAAGCGGATGA
>JBDTHR010000188.1:0-9699 GCA_039936855.1 Nitrosospira sp.
GCGTAAAGTCGGGAACCAGGTCGGCATCGGTAAGAATGATGCCATTATAGTTGCCTACACAGCCCGCATCCTCAGCCTTGCAGCCCTTGTCGGCCGAAGACGAGGCGAGAATGGCGGCGGTTAAATCGTGTGTCTGGGCATTTAATACATCATATGGTACTTGCATTGCGTCAAGGACAGGGCTGATATAAGCGAAGCCCACATCTTCCGCTATCTCACCTGTAGTGATAACCAGTATTCTTAACTTGACGGCATTTTCAGAAAACGCGGGTGACGCCACGGCAGCCAAAGCCAGCCACATTGCCGTTGAAAGCAGCAGCAAACGTTTTATGCTGAGGCTCTGCTTCATCGATGAAATGTCCTTATCGCAGACGAAAACCAAAAGAGTCCAATGAATTCCCCAAGATTAAAGATTGATTTCGTCCATCAATCTCACACCCCATCGCCACCCCTAACCAACAATACGTCGCACACCAAGGTTTGACAAGAAAACCTGCGCCAGATTCTCCTGCATTACTAAAAATTATAGTCGGCTATTGTATTGCCCTCTCCAGCAGAAAGGGGAAAAATGAAGGAATTCCACGAAGCAAAAACCTGGATATGCCCGCGGAAAAGATCTAGTCGTCGCTCCCATTTTCGAGAAAACTTCTGAGTCCTATCCTGATTGCTTCAGGCCATTTTTACGCGAGATACACAGACCGATCAGGCCCAGCGCAAGAAGGGTTAATATCGACGGCTCAGGAACTGTGTTAATTTCACTGCGGATGATTCCATCCTCACCCTGATTTTCGCTTCCACTGGCCCCGCTGCCACCAGCACCGGCACCGCTAATGCCGTAGCCACCACTCGCACTTCCGCCATCCGTGTTATCAAAATCGAACCAACCATCAGAATCTCCGTTACCTCCGATACCCGTACCAGGGTTAGCACTAACAGGGCCTGTATCAGCACCAGCGACACCTGCGCCGCCTTGACCCGAGACACCACCGCCTCCGCCAAGGCCGCCACCGAAACCGCTGCTATCCATAATGCTCTTTTGGGAATTCAAGCCAGCACTTCCGCTACCTCTGGGCATTAAGCCCCGGCCCCTGTTACTTCTGCCAGAATTGCTACTGCCGCCTGACCCAATCTCTTCGGGGCAAAGGCTTCCTCCTCGCGTGTGCGACTGCCCTTGGCGCGGTTGCAGGCAATCACGCGAACTTTGCCGAACGATTGCAGGCGCCGCCGCACCCGGTGAGGTTTTCCGAATAAATGCCTGCGAATGTTTTTCGACAGCTAGCGAATCGTCCAGTGAAATACCCAACATGGCAAAAAATTTGTCAGCGGCTTCATCATCATCACCTGATCCGAAAATACGAGTTACGTCGATAAGGTCAGCCAACTGATGGTCCAGAGTGAGGAAACTCCCCATATCCAGACCCACCAGATCACTCCCAAAGACTGAACGAAAGCCATAAAATATATCGATACCGTCCGGATGATTAATCGACGACACAGCATTCGCAGCGGTATTTTGTCTCCACAGGAGAGGATTTGCAAGTATCAGAATATCATCAACCGCCGTTCCGTTCCTGGTGAGAGCACCGTATTCCGCCCCATAGGCATCCGCATCCAAAGAACGCGCAAAGTCGAACTGAAGTACAGGGTTTGCATGGACGTTTATGGAAAATAAAAATATTAGAAATACTCCTGTCCGCATGAAAATTTTATCCTCACTCTACGCGTACTCCGATTTACCGATGCTCATCCGATAACTGAGGTGAAACCATGAGGCAGTGTGGTTCGAACAGTGCGATCAGCAGTTCAAGCCCAAGAAAAAAGCCTTTCAATTCACGTATGCATCGTAACAACCTCGGCAGCAGGGTCAATTGGACCTTGGTACACCTGCTGGGCGCAAATGGCTCACTCCGTCATGAATTCAGGGGACAAGTCGACACTCTGCATCCTGTCGGCGCCGCGAGCTGGACGAACGAACGAAGCGAGTAAGGAACAGGAAGGAAAACGTTACCGGTGAATACCGGGGTAGCGGATATGTTCCGACGAACGCACAGAAGAAAACACGAATAAATACTGTAAAGAAATGCGCGGCAATCGATCACCCGCTCTTCAGGAGGTACGATGCCAAAACCGCAGCCCATCCAGCCTGAATGATCGGAAGCACATCAATACGTCCGTGATAGCAAGACGCAACCGGCTATTTGATGACGTCACCGCAACCTGTCGCCAAAAACGAAGATTGGACGACTATGGTAGTGATACAGAGTCACTCAGGAAGAAAATCTTGACCTGGCGAACTTGGCGCCCGCCATGACAACTGCGACAACTATGGGAACTATGACAACCGTCCCATCCCGCCGCTTTGGTAATCGGTAATTGCCTGTCTGATTTCCTCGGGCTCGTTCATAACAAAAGGGCCACTGCCCACAATTGGTTCGTCGATCGGCTCACCGCAAAGCAGCAGCGCTGTCGCGCCTTGTGCGCTATCAATGCAAATTTGATCACCAGTCCGATCAAACAGGCCGACCTCCGCCGCCCGAATCGTTTCAGACCCGTTCACGTTTACCGACCCTTTGAGCACCACCAGCAAGGTGGTATACCCTTCGGGTGTCGGGAGGCATAATGGCCGCTCGCTCGCCAGACGAAGATCCCACACATGAAGGGGCGTAAACGTACTCGCGGGCCCCCTTACACCGCCAAACTCGCCGGCGATGACGCGCAGCGTTCCATAATCACCAGGAATATTCAGCGCGGGAATCTGGCTATTCGATATACTTTGGTAACGCGGGGGACAAGTTTTGTCTTTTGCGGGCAGGTTGACCCACAACTGCGCCATTTCCAGCATACCGCCTTGCCGCGCAAAATCGCCGCTATGAAATTCTTCATGAACCAGGCCGGATGCGGCCGTCATCCATTGCACGTCACCCGGACCAATAATGCCGCCGCTGCCGGAACTGTCGCGATGCTCCACCTCGCCGTTATATACAATTGTTACCGTCTCGAATCCGCGATGAGGGTGTTCGCCGACGCCCAGGCGTTTTTCCGTTGGCGGAAATTCCATGGGGCCAGCATGATCCAGAAGGAGAAAGGGGCTGATCATTGATCCCAGGTTCGAATAACCGAAAAGCGTCCGTACAGGGAAGCCGTCGCCAACCCAGTGCTGCTCTCCACCGCGCTGGACGCGCAATAATTTCTTGGCGGATTTCCCGGCTGCCATTTCAAGTACCCTCATGATGTTCTCCACTTCAAGGTGAATAATAGATGTAGGTTAATGGGTAACTGACCTGGAAAACAAGTTCAGGACAATCACGCCGGCGGCAATAAGCGCCAATCCAAGCATAGCCGGACCATTGAGCGTTTGCCGAGAGCGAACCAGGTAATCAGCGTGACAAGCACGATACCGACGCCAGACCAGATAGCGTAGGCGATTCCAACAGGTATTGTGCGCAAGGTAAGAGAAAGAAAAAGCCACTGCTTCATAGCATGCTCCTGGCAAGATCAGGACTTGGATTCACCGACACTCACTATCATAATATCCGAAACGCCAACTTTTGATACTGGAGCGTACTTTATGTGTATACCGTACCAACCGGATTTTACCGCGTCGACTGTCATAGGACCTTATCGAAGCTGAGGCGTTATACTGCAGGACGTCAGGTCTCAAGGTCTACCGCATGTCCACCATCATCGCTCGCAGCTACTCGTCCCATGCTTTCGATACCTTGCGCCAACACGGGCTTCATCCCGTGCTCGCACGGGTATATGCCGCCCGCGGTATCGAGGCGCCGGCTCAACTCGAAGCTGAATGGCCTCGGCTGGTTCCGTTCGCCGAACTGAAGAATGTTTCTCTCATGGCACGTTTTCTTGCCCAAGCAATTTCGGCAAAAAAACGCTTGCTGATAGTGGCCGATTACGATTCGGACGGCGCCACTGCCTGTGCCGTCGGCATACGCGCACTACGAAAATTCGGCGCAATAGTGGACTATCTCGTCCCCAATCGCTTCGAATACGGCTACGGCCTCACGCCGGAGATCGTGCGGATTGCCGCCGCTGCCGCAATTCGTCCGGACATACTGATCACGGTTGATAATGGCATAGCCAGCGTAGAAGGGGTGGCCGAAGCCAACCATTTCGGCATGCAAGTGCTCGTTACCGATCATCACCTGCCCGGGGATGAGTTGCCGGATGCCGCCGTAATTGTGAATCCAAATCAGCCCGGTTGCAATTTTCCCAGCAAACATCTCGCGGGCGTCGGCGTGATGTTTTATCTGATGCTGGCGTTACGGGCCGAGTTGCGCGCGAATGGGGTTTTTCGCCCTCCTCAAAAAGAACCTAATTTTGCCAGCCTGCTGGACCTGGTTGCATTGGGCACCGTAGCCGACGTCGTAAAGCTCGATGACAACAACCGGATTTTGGTCCACCAGGGTTTGCAGCGTATCCGCAAGGGGCGCGGTTGCGCCGGCGTCAACGCTCTCCTGCAAGTTGCACAACGGGATTTTAAGCGCGTATCCGCCTATGAACTGGGTTTCATGCTGGGGCCAAGGTTAAACGCGGCGGGACGACTCGACGATATGTCGCTGGGCATTGAGTGTCTCATTACAGACGATGCATCCCGCGCTTCGCAAATTGCCCTGCAACTCGATGCGCTTAACCGCAAGCGCCGGGAAATCGAGGCGAATATGCAGGATAGTGCGTTGACGATGCTGGAGAATGCTCTCCTTCCGATATCGACGCCCCATTCGCAACACGCAACTATAAAGGCGCTGGATACCCCTAGCCATAGCCTGAGCCTGTTCGACCCGGGGTGGCATCAAGGCGTGATAGGCATACTTGCGTCGCGCATCAAGGATAAGTTCCATCGCCCCGTCATCGCATTCGCGCCTGGCGGCAATGGTGAATTGAAGGGTTCGGGGAGATCCATTACGGGATTTCATCTACGGGATGCACTGGATCTCATTTCCAAACGCTACCCGGGTCTTTTGCTGAAATTCGGCGGTCATTCAGCCGCGGCCGGGTTGACCATACTTACCGGAGATTTCGAGAAATTTCGCGATGCGTTCGAGCAAACTGCTCAGGCGCTGCTCGCGCCAGCCGATCTCAAGCATATTATCGAAACCGACGGAGACCTGGACGAGTCCGAAATGAATCTGGAACTGGCACAGCATCTCACGGAACAGATATGGGGCCAGGGTTTTGCGCCGCCCACATTCAGCTCTCGCTTTTGCGTGGAAGATCAGCGGGTGGTTGGACAAAAACATCTGAAATTAAAACTGAGGAGGCAGGAAACAAAAACCAGGGATGGCAGTGGAACGAAACCGGATATTCTTTATGACGCCATATTATTTTCGCACGCAAATCCGCTTCCGGATGTCATAGAAGCGATTTACCGGCTACAGATAAATGAGTTCAACGGCAGCTCTACCCTGCAATTCATCGTGGAGCATTGGTTTCAGCCTGTGCCTGATGCTCAAGCCACCCCTGCTCAAGCGCGATTAACCTGATATGCACTTTTTTTATCGCTCTCCATTTTAACGAGGGCGGATGAAAGAAATACTTTCGCAGCAGGCCATCCGTCTGCTGGATATACAGCATTATAACTGTCATATAATGTTCCTCTTTTTTATGTGGAGCCCGACATTTATCCGTCGCGGCCATTGAAAACGTTACAAATGCCATTCAAGTTGACTATTCCCCAGTGCGGTTCGATGACCCGCTATGGTCATTTCGTCGGTTCGGGCGATGCGCTGGCTTTGGCAAAACTGGCGCAGGAAGCAAAACCTGTTGCCATCATTACGGCAAGCGCGCTCGCTGCCCAAAGGCTGCTGGAGGAAATCCCTTTCTTTGCTCCCGAGTTGAAAACACGGCTGCTGCCGGACTGGGAGACCCTGCCCTACGATACCTTTTCACCTCATCAGGATCTCGTTTCCGACCGGCTTGCGACGCTTTACCAACTCATGAGCGGCGCCTGTGACGTACTGATCGTTCCTGTCACTACCGCCTTATACCGGATGCCACCGCGAGCGTATCTGGCAGCACATACTTTCTTCCTCCAGCGGGGAGAAACGCTTAATCTGAACACGCTGCGCAGCCAGATGACGTTGGCCGGCTATAGCCATGTAACGCAGGTGCTCTCGCCTGGGGAATACAGCGTACGCGGCGGGTTGGTGGATCTGTTTCCCATGGGTAGCCCGCTGCCCTATCGCATCGATTTGCTGGATAACGAAATCGAAACCATCCGTACGTTTGATGTGGATACGCAGAGAAGCGTCTATCCCGTCACCGAGATAAGATTGCTGCCGGCACGTGAATTCCCGCTCGACGAAGAAGCCCGCAGTCGTTTTCGAGGTAGTTTTCGCGAGCATTTCGAAGGCGATCCATCTAAAAGTCGCATCTACAGAGATATAAGCAAGGGCGCCGCACCTGCGGGCATCGAATATTATCTGCCACTTTTTTTTGAGGATACCGCGACAATCTTCGATTACCTTCCGCAAACGACGCTGCTATGCCTGCACCATGAAATCCATCCGGCAGTGGAAAACTTCTGGCGCGACACGCAATCACGCTATCAATTGCTGCGCGGCGACACTGATCACCCATTGCTGCCACCGGGAGAGTTATTCGTCACGACGGAGGCTTTCTTCGGGGCACTGAAGCCCTACGCGCGCATTGAGATCCCATCCGATACTCAAACCTCGAAAGCCGAGGCTCAAAGCTGGACGCACTCGCTACCACCTCTTCAGATTGATCGCCGCGCTGACAATCCGGCTGAGAAACTCGATACATTTATCGCGAAATTCGCTTCTGAGTTCGCCCCTCCCGGTGGACGAACATTGCTATTGGCGGAAAGTCTCGGCAGGCGGGAGCTGATTGCGGATCATCTGAAGCAGTATGGCCTGGATATCGATATTTGCGATGACTATGCGCAATTTCGATCAGGCAACAAACCTTTCATGCTAGGCGTGGGGCCCTTGCACCACGGTTTTATATTCCGTGGCGAAGGAACGGCCTTCATTACCGAAAACGAGCTATACGCAAGGCATTTGCATGGCCGCCGCGAACGTGATTCGCGCAAAACTTCCGCAGTGGCCGATGCGATGCTACGCGATTTATCCGAGATCAAGTCCGGTGACCCGGTTGTGCATGAGCAGCACGGCATCGGCCGTTACCACGGACTGGTAAGCATGGATACGGGGGAAGGCGCAACAGAGTTTCTATCGCTTGAGTATGCCGGTGGAGACAAGTTATACGTGCCAGTTTCGCAACTGTATCTTATCGGGCGATACAGCGGGGCAACGCCCGAAGCGGCGCCGCTGCATAAGCTCGGCAGCGGCCAATGGGACAAAGCCAAGCGTAAAGCGATGCAACAAGTACGCGATACCGCTGCGGAATTGCTGAATCTTTATGCACAGCGTACCGCTCGCGTGGGTCATGCGTTCAGACTCAGACAGCATGATTATGAAGCATTTGTAGAAGGTTTCGGCTTCGAGGAAACGCCGGATCAGGCCGCCGCGATCGATGCAGTCATCGAGGATCTGGCCTCGACCAAGCCCATGGACCGCCTGATCTGCGGAGATGTGGGTTTCGGCAAGACCGAAGTGGCGTTGCGGGCAGCCTTTGTCGCTGTTGCGGATGGTAAACAGGTAGCCGTACTGGTACCCACCACGCTCCTGGCCGAACAGCATTTCCAGAATTTTTCCGATCGCTTCAGCCTGATTGCGAATGTATGGCCCATAAAGATTGCGGAGCTGTCGCGTTTCCGTTCGTCGAAGGAACAAACCCAAGCGTTGGCAGGGTTGGCTACCGGGCAAATTGACATCGTCATCGGTACGCATAAACTGGTCCAGAAAGGTGTGAAATTCAGCAACCTGGGCCTGGTCATCATCGACGAGGAACATCGCTTCGGCGTGCGTCACAAGGAGCAACTGAAAAGTCTGCGTTCCGAAGTGGACGTGCTCACTCTCACCGCCACACCCATTCCCCGCACGCTTGCCATGTCGCTGGAAGGTCTGCGTGACTTTTCCGTAATCGCTACCGCCCCGCAAAGGCGGCTTGCCATCAAAACCTTTGTCAATCGTTTTTCCGAGGGCATCATCCGTGAAGCATGCTTGCGCGAATTGAAACGCGGGGGGCAGATATACTTTCTGCACAACGAAGTGAGCACCATTCAATCCATGCATGACAAGCTTGCCCGGTTATTGCCAGAGGCGCGCATAAATATTGCCCATGGGCAAATGCGCGAACGCGAACTGGAACATGTAATGAAGGATTTTTATCAGCAGCGCTTTAATCTGCTGCTTTGCACAACCATCATCGAGACCGGTATCGATGTTCCCACTGCCAATACCATCGTCATCAATCGCGCGGACAAATTCGGTCTGGCGCAATTACATCAGTTGCGCGGACGCGTAGGCCGCTCCCATCATCAGGCATACGCTTACTTATTGGTGCCGGAAGAAGAGGCGCTTGGAACACAAGCCAGAAAACGTCTGGAAGCCATTCAAGCCATGGAAGAACTGGGAGCGGGTTTTTATCTCGCCATGCACGATCTGGAAATTCGCGGCGCCGGCGAAGTACTGGGCGAATCGCAAAGTGGCGAAATGCAGGAAATCGGCTTCACTCTCTATTCCACAATGCTCGATGCTGCGGTTCGATCATTAAAGGAAGGCAAAGAACCCGATATGCAGCATCCCCTCGGCGTTGCAGCTGAGATAAATTTACATGTTCCCGCCTTGTTGCCTGATAGTTACTGTAATGATGTACATGAGCGCCTGGTACTGTACAAGCGCATGGCGAACTGTACAATCGATGATGGACTGGATGACATTCAAATAGAATTATCGGACCGCTTCGGCCTCTTGCCGGATTCCGTCAGAGCCTTGCTGGATTGTCACCGTCTGCGTATTGCAGCTACGCCACTCGGAATTACGCGCATTGAAGCAAGCGCCGACTCCATCCAGGTACAATTCATCCCCCACCCGCCAGTCGATGCCGCAAAAATCGTCGAGCTCCTTCAGCGCAGCCGCGATTATGAGCTTTCGGGACCCGATCGCTTGAAAATAAAGGCAAGCATCCCAAATGTGAAAGAACGGGTAGCGCGGATAAAAAGCTTGATCACCGAATTAAGTCGCTGAAGATCCAGCGGCGCAAGAAGGCGCAAAGTCGATTAAGCTTTTTGGTATTCTGTCAGATGAATACTTATTCACAATCCTAACATTTGCAGTTTTACAAAAAATAGATCCGCCAATCCGGTTTTTCAGAATAATCGCCCTTCATTTGGACATAACTTGTCCGTTAATAATCGTTTGTGCCGGGAAACTATCCTGATGACGTGGTTAAGGAGCATTAAAAGCAAACTTGTTGTGTTTGCCATGATGGCCACACTCATCCCATCGTTAGGGCTGGGGTTGTTGTCCTTTCGGCAGAATGAGTCGCAGATAAACGATAACGTCACGCGCGAACTTCGCACCATGACAAATTACGCAAGCCGCGAAATAGAGCTCTGGATTGATAAGCGTGTCCATGAGGTACACGTAACGTCCACATCAAATGCCGTCATAGACGGTTTATCAGCGGCGCACCATCCCGAAACAAGCTTGCCGGTTGGAAATCCGCAAGCCCTGGCACATTATCTCCGTTCGGTACAGGCAAAACTCGACACGATACTGGAACTGACTGTCGTGGATGCTACTGGTAAAATTGTAG
>JBDTHR010000189.1:0-11502 GCA_039936855.1 Nitrosospira sp.
GACTTTATTCGTGCAGTATTGGTCGAGGCGGATTGCGATCTGCATCTCGACGTCAATAATGTATACGTCAATAGCATTAATCATGCCTACGACCCGATCGAATTTATTCGTGCAATGCCTACCGAGCGCATCGTTTATATGCATATGGCGGGTCACTATAATGAAGCCGAGAATTTGATTATCGATACGCATGGCGCGGACGTGATCGACCCGGTATGGTCATTGCTCGAACAGACTTACGATATTCACGGCGTGGCACCTACTTTGCTGGAGCGCGATTTCAATATCCCGCCCCTCCACGAACTGGTGCGTGAAGTCGAGCGCATCGGCTTGATCCAGACCCAGCATTGCGGACAAAGCCATAAATATGCCGCTTCCTGAATTTCAGCGTTTCCAGTACGCTTTCACTGCGCATATACGCAACCCCAGGGTAAATCCTTGTCCGCGCGGTATTGAAACGCGGCGCATGGAAATATACAGGAAGCTGGTTTACAACAACCTCGAGAGCTTTCTCCTGACCTGTTTTCCCGTGCTCAATAAAGTGCTGGGAAAACGGCGGTGGGTTCGACTCGCGCGCGGTTTTCTTGCCACGCATCGCAGCCGTTCGCCTTTTTTTCGCCAGATACCCGATGAGTTCATCGACTTCCTGCAGAGCGAAGAGGCGATACCGGCAAATTATCCGGAATTCGTGCTGGAGCTCGCGCATTACGAGTGGGTGGAACTTGCGCTTTCCCTTTCAACCATGACTCCGGCTTGGGAAGCAATCGACCCGAAAGGTAGTTTGCTGGAACAGCGTCCGGTTTTGAATCCCGTTTTTGCTAACCTTCGTTATAACTGGCCAGTGCACCGCATTGGTCCCCGCACACGAGTCACGCCAGTAGAAACCTGTCTGCTCGTATTTCGCAATGCCGATGATCAGATTCAATTCACCGAAATAAATGCATTTACGTCACGCCTGATAAATCTCCTGGCTTCCACTGAGCATACGGGCAAAGCGGCGCTTCAAATCGTTGCCATCGAGAGTCGACATCCATCGCCCGAGGTCGTGATTCGGGGCGGGCTTGAAATCATGCGCGACTTGATGGCGCGTGGCGCGATACTGGGCGTTTCCAAATAAATATCGTCATTGTTCTTCACTACGCAATTGGGTAAGCCGCGATAAATTTTCGTACCACATTCGATGAGAATCGCCGATATGAAGCCAGACTCACCGGATACTGGGCAAATCACCGACCTTACGCTGACCCACTACAATGAACGTGCCGCGGCTTTCTGGACGGGAACGAAAGACCATGACGTCGGGCAAAATATCGCCGCACTGCTTCAATATATCAATGCCGTTCCGCCCTTCAACATATTGGATTTCGGCTGTGGACCAGGCCGTGATCTGAAGGTTTTCGCAGAACTTGGCCACATTGCGGTGGGATTGGAGGGCGCGATGAATTTTGTCGAAATGGCCCGCAGCCATAGTGGTTGCGACGTATGGCATCAGGATTTTCTCAGGCTTGACTTGCCGGATGGATACTTCCACGGCATATTTGCCAATGCTTCACTGTTTCATGTTCCCACTTCCGAGCTATCGCGCGTATTGAAGGAACTTTGGGCAACGCTGAAACCGGACGGGGTATTATTCAGCTCGAACCCCCGGGGAAACAACGAGGAGGGCTGGAACCATGGGCGCTACGGCGTGTACCATCATCTCGAAAGCTGGCGGCACTACCTTGTCAATGCCGGGTTCGTCGAAATTACCCATTACTATCGCCCTGCCGGCCTTCCTCTCGAACAGCAATCATGGCTGGCCAGCGTGTGGCGTAAAGTGGCCGCTTTACGCTGACCAGTGAGCATGGCTGCAGTACGCCACCACATGAAATCAAAAAAAGATGTAGTGGTGATAGGCGCTGGCGCGGCCGGCATGATGTGCGCAATCGAAGCGGGAAAGCGCGGACGGTCCGTTCTGCTGTTGGATCACGCAAGCAAGCTGGCAGAGAAAATCCGAATCTCCGGCGGTGGGCGGTGTAATTTCACTAATCTCCACACCGGTCCGGAAGCTTTTCTCTCACAAAATCCGCATTTCTGCCGATCAGCGTTGACCCGTTTTACCCCCCAACACTTTATCGCGCTGATGGAAAAACATCGAATTTGTTATCACGAAAAGAAGTTGGGGCAATTATTCTGCGATGACAGTTCCCAGAAAATCATCGACCTTTTGCGGCGCGAGTGCGATAGTGCCCGTGTCGAGTGGGAAATGCCGTGTCAGGTAAGTAATGTAAGCCATCCTGGTGTCAACGGTTCCAGGTTCGTGCTGGAAACAGACCGTGGCACATTGGCAACGGATGCAGTGGTAATTGCTACCGGGGGCCTCTCCATTCCGCAAATTGGCGCAAGCCCCTTCGGATATCGTATCGCGGAGCAATTCGATATCGCGGTTACTCCCCTGCGACCGGGATTGGTTCCGTTGATTTTTGCACCCCAGCAACTGGCCGATTTTTCGGAAATTCCCGGAGTTGCGCTTGACGCAGTGGTGAGTTGCGATGGCGTACGATTCCGCGAGAATCTGTTGATCACGCACCGCGGCTTGAGTGGTCCCGCGATATTGCAGATTTCTTCATACTGGCGACCGGGATTACCGCTGCATATCGATCTACTGCCGGATCTCGACGCGGCAGCGTGGCTGCTCGATCATAAACATAGCACCACGCTGCTATCCAATCTGTTAGCACAGCACCTGCCCCGGCGTTTCGCGCGAGTCTGGTGCGAAACGGTCATGCACGGGCGATTGACTGGGTCGGCAAACCAGTACAGTGAAAAGAGCTTGAAACAGATTGCTGCACAATTGCACGACTGGCAGGTTATTCCGGACGGTACGGCGGGTTACAAGAAAGCGGAAGTCACGCTTGGCGGCGTGGATACCCGGGAGTTATCATCCAAAAGCATGGAAGCGAAAAAGATGCCCGGGCTTTATTTTATAGGTGAGGTGGTCGATGTAACGGGCCATCTGGGTGGGTTTAATTTCCAGTGGGCCTGGGCATCCGGTTATGCCGCCGGCCAGTTTGCATAGCTCTGCCTCCATTCATCACTCCTTCACGAAGCGCATTCTCCGCCGTATCGATACCGATATCCCCTTCGAACGGAATTCATTCCGGGTAAATTCGTTTCAAACGTTCGAAAATGATCATGCACCACCCGTTCTCGCGATCATGCATCACAGTCTGGCATACTTCAAAATTGAAACGAGCCATATCAACGGCCTCGTCCGCCCGAACGCTGCAGCGCGGGCATGCGAGCGGCAGCAGGTCCTGTAGATAATCTGGCGGATGGCAGCTTGTTACCAGGCTGGCCTCCTCTTCGTTGACTACGTCCGGGGAGGCCAGGCGGCAAGCGGCGTTGTCCTCCGCCGCTGCCATTCACGATCGGCTCGGCCTTGATTCGTGGATCTGGCTCGAAACCAGCGATAATTTTGCTGGATATGTCCCGCTTTATCAGCCTTTCGATATCCGTCAGCAGCTTGTGCTCGTCTATGCATACCAGCGACACTGCATCTCCTTCCGCCCCCGCCCGTCCGGTGCGCCCGATGCGGTGAACATAATCCTCCGCCACGTTGGGCAATTCAAAGTTGACTACATGCGGCAATTCGCTGATATCGATCCCGCGTGCGGCAATGTCGGTTGCTACCAGCACCTGTAGGCTGCCCGTCTTGAATTCCGCCAGCGCCCGCGTGCGTGCGGACTGGCTTTTATTGCCGTGTATGGCGAGCGATGGAATGCCACTTGCGACCAGATGCTCAGCCAATTTGTTGGCGCCGTGCTTGGTACGGGTGAATACCAGTACCTGCGTCCAGTGGTGCTGCTTGATAAGATGGGCAAGCAGATCACGCTTTCGATCACGGTCAACTGGATGCACAACATGCGTCACATTGGCAGCGGTTGCGTTGCGTGCGGCAACATCGATCATTGCCGGTTGGTTGAGCAAGCCTGCTGCCAGCGTCCGAATCCCGTCGGAAAAAGTGGCGGAGAACAGCAGATTCTGCCGCTGCCTGGGCAGCAGCAGAAGTATTTTTTTAATGTCGCGAATGAAGCCCATGTCCAGCATGCGGTCAGCCTCATCCAGCACCAGTATTTCAACGTGCGACAGATCGAGCGTTTTTTGCTGTACGTGATCCAGCAGGCGACCAGGGGTAGCGACCAGAATATCCACACGGCTCTTCAGGCGGGTGGTTTGCGGATTGATATTGACCCCGCCAATCATTATCATCGAACTCAACTTCAGGTATTTGCCGTATACACGTATGCTTTCCTCCACCTGCGCTGCCAGTTCGCGCGTAGGAACGAGAACCAGTGCGCGGATCGGCGGCCTCCCGCTGGATGGTCCCTTAACACTCCTGTCCGACAAGCGATGCAGGATGGGCAAGGTAAATGCAGCGGTTTTGCCAGTACCGGTTTGAGCCCCGGCCATTAGGTCGCCGCCCGCCAGCACTGCGGGGATGGCTTGCAATTGAATGGGCGTTGGATCGGTGTAGCCGCGTTCAATCACGGCACGAAGGATTTCATCGGACAGGCCGAAGCTAGAGAAAGACATAAAACTCCAAGGTAACATCGGCCTGTCGTCCCGGTTTCGAGACGCCAGTCTTAGGCAGACGGGTAATTATGAAAAACAGAATGGACGGCGTGAAGACGTGGAGCGAACGCCGCAGGTGGGAATTGTAACAGATCAGGTTTCGCTGCGCGGTCTGGCGGGATGCTTTTCTTCAACATGAAGACGAAATGCAAACCACTCAAGATTGCGGAATCCGCTAGAGCACGTAGCGCGCCAAATCCTCACTTTGCGATAGACTTTTGAGCCGCGCATCCACGTATGCGGCATCGACGACAACTTTAGTATCGCGATGCTTTTCGGCATCGAAGGATACTTCTTCCAGAAGTTTTTCCATCGCGGTATATAGGCGTCTCGCGCCGATGTTCTCGGTTTTCTCATTAACCGCAAAGGCAATCTCCGCCAAGCGCCTCACCGCGTCCGGTGTAAATTCCAGCTTGATTTCCTCGGTTGCCAGCAGCGCCTCATATTGACGCGTCAGGCAGGCGTCCGTATTGGTGAGTATCTGTACAAAATCGTCAGCGCTAAGGCTCGCGAGTTCGACACGAATCGGAAAGCGCCCCTGCAATTCGGGGATCAGATCGGAAGGCTTGGCAAGTTGAAATGCACCGCTTGCGATGAACAGGATATGATCGGTTTTGATCATGCCGTACTTGGTTGAAACGGTGGTGCCCTCCACCAGCGGCAGCAAGTCGCGTTGAACGCCTTGGCGCGAGACATCCGCGCCGGAATTTTCTGAGCGGCTCGTGATTTTATCGATTTCGTCAAGAAATACGATGCCGTTCTGTTCAACATTCTGCACCGCGTGTAGCTTCAATTCTTCATCATTGACAAGCTTGGATGCTTCCTCATCGATAATGATTTTCAATGCTTCCTGAATTCTCAGTTTGCGGGTTTTCTTTCGCTCTCCGCCAAGATTCTGAAACATTCCTTGAATTTGGGTCGTCAGTTCCTCCATTCCAGGAGGAGCGAAGATCTCCATATGGGAGTGCGCGGCCGCCACCTCTATTTCGATTTCCTTATCGTCGAGTTCACCTTCACGCAATCTTTTGCGGAATTTCTGCCGAGTGGTATTTTCCGCTTCCCCCACATCCGTTTGTACACCCATCTCTCTCGCAGCGGGGAGTAGGACGTCGAGGATGCGCTCTTCCGCATGATCTTCTGCGCGCGCGCGCATTTTATGCGTTTCCAGTTCCCGGGATTGCTTGACGGCGGCTTCCACCAGATCACGGATAATCGAATCGACGTCCCGTCCGACATACCCCACCTCGGTGAATTTGGTCGCCTCCACTTTAATGAAGGGTGCGCCAGCCAGTTTAGCCAGGCGACGCGCAATTTCGGTTTTGCCAACGCCGGTCGGGCCGATCATTAAAATATTTTTTGGTGTAATCTCCTGCCGAAGCGGCTCCATTACCTGCTGCCTGCGCCAGCGGTTTCTCAGGGCGATGGCCACGGAACGCTTGGCGCTATCCTGGCCGATGATGTGCTTGTCCAGTTCGTGGACAATTTCCTGCGGGGTCAGTTGTGACATGATTTCAGGCCGGTGATAAATGCGAGGGGTACGAAGCCAAGGTGAACCAAGGTGGAAGTATGCAATGCGGGGTTATGCTGACCCGCGATCATTCGTCGAGAGGCATATATTTTCACCGCTGTAATTCAGGGCATCTTCCACGGTTATATTCCTCGACTACCGTTCATATTCGGCAGTTTACAGTTTACTCAAGTACCTCGATTACATGATTCTGATTGGTATAAATGCATAGGTCGCCCGCAATGACGAGCGCCTTCTTGACGATTTCCACCGGTGTCATATTGGTATTGTCCAACAGGGCACGTGCGGCGGAGTGAGCGTAAGAGCCGCCACTACCAATCGCGGCAATACCGAACTCGGGCTCGATCACGTCGCCCGATCCCGTTATGATGAGCGTAGTGGTCAGGTCTGCGACTACCAGCATCGCCTCCAGTCGCCGTAAAATTCGATCGGTGCGCCAGTCCTTCGCCAGTTCGACTGCCGAACGCATCAGGTGCCCTTGATGCCTTTCAAGCTTACCTTCAAACCGCTCAAACAAGGTAAAAGCATCGGCCGTTCCCCCGGCGAATCCTGCAAGTATCTTTTCATGGTAAAGCCTGCGCACCTTGCGCGCGCTCGCTTTGGCGACAACGGCGCCCAGAGTTACCTGTCCATCCCCCCCAAGTGCCACCTGGGTGCCTCGCCGGGCTGAAAGTATGGTTGTACCGCGATGTTCTAGCATGGGAATTGGCGCGTGATGATTAAGCGAAGATTATAACGCTGATTTGCAGAGAAAGCTCAGGCTGTATGGTTACCGATGATTTAACTTTTCTCCTTTTTCCGGGCACGTGGATGGGCCGCATCATAGACTTTTGACAAATGCTGGAAATCCAGATGGGTATAAACCTGGGTAGTACTGATGCTGGCATGCCCCAGCATCTCCTGCACAGCCCGCAAATCACCACTGGATTGTAACAGGTGCGAGGCAAATGAATGACGTAGCACGTGAGGGTGAATATTGGCGCTGATTCCTTGACGCATTGCCTGTATTTTCAGCCGCTGATCGATTGATCGGCGGCTGATATTTTTTCCATACCGTGACATGAATAGCGCAGTTTCACCGTGTTTAGCCAGCGCCTGGCGTTGCTTCATCCATTGGCGCAACGCTTGCGTCGCCTTGCTGCCAACAGGTACGATACGCGTTTTTTCGCCTTTGCCGGTAACTCGAACTGTGCCGTCGTCCAGACTCAAATCCTCCGGTTTCAGGCCGACGAGCTCTCCCAAGCGCAACCCCGATGAATAGCACAGCTCGAACATGGCCTTGTCGCGCGATGCCATCAGGTCGTCGGAGGCTGGAAATTCCAGCAGCTTCGCGGCCTCATCGGGTGAAAGCGTGTGCGGCAAGGTTTTCGGCGATTTCGGCGCACGTATCCCGTCGCAGGGGTTGGACACATAGCCGTGATCCCGCGTCAGATATCTATAAAAGCCCCGCCAGGCCGACAACATCCTGGCTAGACTCCTGCCGGAAAACCCCTCTCCATGTAGTTGAGCCGCAAACCGGCGGACATGATGAATTTGCAATCGGTCGAGGGGCGTTCCCTGCGCAAGATTCAGCAAAGTGCGAATATCACGAGCGTAACTTTCGCAGGTAAGCGGTGACAAACGCCGTTCTTTAGCGAGATGGGAGAGATAGGCCGAGGCAAGTTCGGCCTGGTGATTACCAGACGTCATATTGATGGTGGCGCACTTTCCTTATTCTTCGATACGTGTGAAACGTTTTAATGCAGCGCTTACCAGTTCGCCCAGTTGCGCGAGGTAAATCGTTCCCATTTCCGGGTAAAATCGCTCTGGATCCTCGCTGCCCATTACCAGCAGACCGATGGTTTGGTCTGCTGACAGGGACAGCATCGCAAATGAGCGCAAGCGAACAGCATCTTCTCCGAACCAATCCCTGATCTCGTCCAGCACGTGAGAGCCGCAATAAGGACGCGGCAGGCTTTCAGCCAGAGCGTGGATATCGGCATTGGTTGGCGTGAATTCGGGTAGCAAAGGGTCTTCGGCAGCCATGTTCCACAACCGCAGGGCCATATGAGGTATGGAAAAATCCTCGCGCAAATGAAAGTTCAACCCATGCAGAAAATCAGCCAGGTGAGTGAAAGTGAGGAGCGCCACAGCCAGACGGTGCATTTTTTCGGCAATAGCGCCATTTTCCTCGCCGAATCTGATCAACTCGCCCAATTTATCCTGCAAGATGCGATTCTTGTCCCGGAGCGCGACGATTTGGCGTTGGCTGATGGGAATGGCTCTCCCGCCATGAGGATGCGGAATCTGAATCTCCGCCAGCATATCGGCATATTCTTCAAAAAATTCAGGATGCGTGCGCAGGTATTGAGCGACTTCTTCCGGACTTGATTCCATATTTCTCCCTGACTGAATTCTATAAGTCGATCTCTCCATCGAACACGGTGACTGCGGGACCTTTCATCCAGACTGGTTGATTTTCGCCTCCCCATCGGATAGATAAATCACCGCCGCGAAAGCTGACCTCCACTGCTGACTCAAGCACGCCCTGTTGAATTCCCGCTACCACGGCGGCGCAAGCGCCAGTGCCACAGGCAAGCGTTTCGCCAGCGCCGCGTTCATATACGCGCAACCGGATATGATGGCGGTCGATCACCTGCATATAGCCGGCGTTCACCCGCCGAGGAAAACGTGGATGGCTCTCGATCATCACACCTTCGGTCAATACCGGTGCATGATCTATATCCGGCACCAGTTGCACAGCATGGGGATTGCCCATCGAAACAACGCTGATTTCCAGTTGCTTGCCGCCGATATCGAGCGGATAAGTCATTTCGCGCTTTTCAGCGACAAAAGGTATTTCCCGAGGTTCGAATTTCGGTGCGCCCATATTGACCGTGACTTCTCCATCGGCTTCCAGCTTTGGAATTATCACCCCCCCAAGCGTCTCCACGCGGATTTCGCGCTTGCTTGTCATGCCGCGATCATGCACATAGCGAACGAAACAGCGTACACCGTTGCCGCACTGCTCCACTTCACCTCCGTCGGCATTGAATATACGATAGCGAAAATCAGCATTGCCTTCCGCGGTTTCAATGAGCAGAACCTGATCGCAGCCAACGCCAAAATGGCGGTCGGCGATCCGCTGTAATTGTTCAGCACCGAGGGAAACCGACTGACTGACGCCATCAATCACAACAAAATCATTGCCGAGGCCATGCATTTTGGTAAACTTGATTTTCATCGGTGGCGCGTAGAAATGAAAGTAACACCCATGTTTACAAAAGGCTTCACGCGATCAGACGTAAATTGAAGCAGCGTCGAGGGGATGTCATAAGAGAAGCGCACTGCCCTCCGTGAGAAACGGCCACGTGAGAACGCCCTCGGTGCTATTGTCATGCCGGATTCCCACGAACCACTCGCTCCGTAACTGACGTGTCTTTGCGGTATCCCATTCTGCAACGTCATCGTCATGCGAGGACCGCAGGCATTAAATGATTCCGCGGGAGTAAACAGGGTTTCACTATTATTCATCTTCTTAATACCTGAGTAATTTGGTATTCTACAGACCTTTTACCACTATGGCGGTTGGACAACATGAGTGAATATCTTTTTACTTCCGAATCCGTATCCGAAGGTCATCCAGACAAGGTGGCTGATCAGATTTCCGATTCAATCCTCGATGCCATCCTGGCCCAGGATTCCAGCGCGCGGGTAGCCTGCGAGACGCTGTGCAGTACGGGTCTGATCGTGATGTCGGGTGAAATTACCACCACAGCCAACGTCGACTATATGCAAGTTGCGCGCGCGGCGGTCAAACGTATTGGTTACGACAGTTCCGATATCGGTTTCGATTACCGTACCTGTGCTGTGCTTACCGCATTCAACAAACAGTCTCCTGACATTGCGCAAGGAGTCAACCGCACCCAAGAAGAGGAGATGGATCAGGGCGCCGGCGACCAGGGGCTCATGTTCGGCTATGCCTGCGACGAGACGCCACAACTGATGCCTATGCCTATTTACTATGCCCATCGCTTGATGGAGCGGCAGGCGGAACTGAGAAAAGATGGGCGCCTGCCGTGGTTGCGTCCAGATGCGAAGTCGCAAGTATCAGTGCGCTATGTGAACGGTAAACCGCAGTTGATCGAAACCGTGGTGATATCTACCCAGCATCACCCGGACATTTCTCACTCGCAACTGAGCGAAGCGATAATTGAAGAAGTCATCAAGCCGGTACTTCCAAAAAACATGCTGAATGGCGAGAGCCGTTACCTCATCAATCCAACCGGACGTTTCGTGGTAGGCGGGCCGATGGGCGATTGCGGCTTGACAGGCCGCAAGATCATCGTGGACACCTATGGTGGTACGGCGCACCATGGTGGTGGCGCGTTTTCGGGCAAGGATCCTTCCAAGGTCGACCGTTCTGCAGCCTATGCAGGGCGTTATGTCGCCAAAAATATTGTTGCCGCCGGTATCGCCAGCAGATGCGAGGTTCAGATGGCCTATGCCATTGGCGTCGCGCGTCCCGTCTCGCTGATGGTGGAAACTTTCGGAACAGGAAAAATTTCCGACGCAGAAATTGTCAAGCTGATCGAGCGCCATTTTGATTTGCGACCTCGTGCTATTATTCATACGCTTGACCTGCTGCGTCCGATATACGAGAAAACCGCCGCCTACGGCCATTTTGGGCGTGACGAGCCGGAATTCACCTGGGAAGCCATAGATAAAGCCGCATTGCTGCGCGACGAAGCCGGAATCGAAACCGCAGTAGAGGCTCAGGCAATAACGAGAGCTCAAGCTTAAATTTCCAGATCAGCTTCACCCCTTCGCCATGCCGAGGAGCGCTGCAGCGGGCACAGTCCCGTGAGGCTCGGCAGGGAAGGACCGTAACAAACGGCGCTCGTTCATCATTCAGGAGATAATTTCATGAACGCTGTGCTCAGCTCTGCATCCGCAACTGCCTCTACAGGAGGCAGTGAATTTACTGATTATAAAGTCGCCGATATGTCCCTCGCGGAATGGGGGCGCAAGGAAATTGCCATCGCCGAAACCGAGATGCCGGGTCTGATGGCGTTACGCGAGGAATACGCTGGAGCCCAGCCTCTGAAAGGCGCACGTATTGCCGGGTCGCTGCACATGACCATCCAGACGGCGGTATTGATCGAAACGCTGACCAAGTTAGGTGCGCAGGTGCGCTGGGCGTCCTGCAATATATTCTCCACGCAGGATCATGCAGCCGCAGCCATCGCGGCGGAAAGCATACCTGTGTTCGCCTACAAGGGCGAGTCGCTGGATGATTACTGGGAATATGCTCACCGCATTTTTGAGTGGCCGGGTGATCAGGCATCGGATGCGAGCAGCGCCGCCAATATGATCCTGGA
>JBDTHR010000190.1:0-2946 GCA_039936855.1 Nitrosospira sp.
ACCGGCGTCCACGGCTTTGCAGGCCGCTGCATGACCACTCTGCCACCCCGCCTTGCTGCGTAACGCGAATTGGATACGTTGCACCGTTGCAGTGCGATAGGGAAAACTAAAAAGGGAAAACGGATATAAGCAAGGGAGCAGAATTTGCAAACGATGCCTCATGCAGATGAATCCATTTTCCCACTGACTGGAGCGGGAAACGAGGCTCGAACTCGCGACCCCAACCTTGGCAAGGTTGTGCTCTACCACTGAGCTATTCCCGCAAAAAAGCAATCTGGCATTATAAGGATGCTGCTGTCTTTGTCAAGAAAAGGCGATGTCAGTGCCGGGTTGGGCCGTTTCAGCCGTGCTTCAACGCCTGAGGTATCGCGACTTTAAGATAGTAGCCCATGGACCATAATGTCAGTACTGCCGCCAGATAGATCAGCCATGTTCCCACTTCCTGCGGGTTGAAGCTGTCACCTATCTTTTCATGATACAACAGCAGCGGAATAGCTACCATTTGTGAGGTGGTTTTCAGCTTCCCTAAAAAGGAAACCGCCAGGTTTTTTCCTTTGCCAATTTGCGCCATCCACTCGCGCAGTGCTGAAATGGTAATTTCACGGCCGATAATGATAAAGGCGATAAGCGCGTCAAGCCTGCTCAGGTAGACCAGAACGATCAACGCCGCCGCCACCATCAGCTTATCCGCCACCGGGTCAAGAAATGCACCGAAAGCCGAAGTCTGGCGGAGCACTCGCGCAAGGTAGCCATCCAGCCAATCGGTGATGGCAGCCACGGTAAAGATAATGGTGGAGATGAGGTTCTGCTCGGACGGCGACAACCATGTCGACGGAAAGTAGAATATGCCTACGAACAGCGGAATCGCGAGGATACGCATCCACGTAAGCACGTTAGGCAGGTTAAGAGGCATAGGGATCAGTATATGCCATTAAGGTGCTGCTTTGATGAACCGGATTGCGAACCTTCGGTTCAAATGTGTTGTTACTCTGCTTCGTCGCGACACTGCTTTTTGCTCAAATAAATATTCCCTCTCATATCGGTCTATGGGGGGTCAACATTTTTAGATACACCTCATCGGCACTATGTTATTCCGAGTTTGGCGCGACTATATGGCTGGAACCGAATAGGTCTTGTCGCCATCAGTGCATGTTTGCAATCAGTGCAATTCCCTGTATATCTTCTCCGCGAGCGCACGGCTGATGCCATCCGCTTGCTGCAATTCTTCAATACTCGCGGTCTGCACGCCTTTCAGGCCGCCGAACCGTGCCAGCAAGCTTTGACGACGCTTGGCGCCGATACCGTCAATTTTCTGTAAACTTGAGCTGGTGCGTAATTTACCCAGCTTGGCACGGTGGCCGTAAATCGCAAAACGGTGAGCTTCATCCCGAATCTGCTGAATCAAATGCAATCCGGGATGATCCCTTGGCAATTGTAGCGGCTTTTCCACTCCCGGGAAAATCAATTGTTCCAATCCGGGCTTGCGCGCTTCACCTTTCGATACGCCTAAAAGATTTGCGCCATTCAAGCCAAGCTCGACCAGTACATCCCGCGCAACGCTGACCTGGCCTCTGCCGCCATCAATCAGAATCAGATCAGGAAGACTTCCTTCGCCTTCGGCAACTTTATGATAGCGCCGGGAAAGGACATCGCGCATCGCTGCGTAATCATCCCCCGGCGTAATGCCGGTAATGTTGTAGCGGCGATATTCGCTGTTGCGCATGGCAAAGTTGTCATAAACCACGCAGGACGCGATGGTCGCTTCTCCCATCGTATGGCTGATGTCAAAACACTCTATGCGGCCAAGACCGGAGATATCCAGCGCCTGTTGCAAGGCTTGCAGACGCTCTTCCTGGCTGGCCTGCCGGTTCAGCATCTGTTCCAGCGCCAGGCGCGCGTTTTCCGCCGCCATATCCAGCCATATACGCCGCTCGCCGATCGGGTTACAGCTGATCACTACCTTATGGCCGGATTGTTCGGCAAGCGCGGTCTGAAGGATATCCCGCTGAATTTTCTCGCCGACGATAATAAGATTCGGCACGCTCCGGTTGAAATAATGCTGGGTCAGAAAAGCTTCCACCATTTCGGGTGGGTCGTGCCCTTCCGCATTTTGTGGAAAAAAACTCTTGTCTCCCAAATGGCGCCCTCCCCTCACCATGGCAAGATTGACACAGGCCCTTCCCCCGCCTTTGGTCTCGGCAACGCAGGCAACCACATCGGCATCCAGCGCCGTGCCACTATCGACAAACTGTTTTTCCCGAATTTTTCGCAATGACTGAATCTGGTCCCGAAACAGTGCAGCCTGCTCATACTCTTGCGCATCCGCGGCTTCCTGCATTTTTTTGGCGATGCTTTCCAGAACCTCGGTCTGCTTGCCCTGCAAGAAAAGCTCAGCGTCTCTGGCATCCTCTTTATATGCTTGCGGCGTGATCAAATCGACGCAAGGCCCGCTGCAACGCTTGATCTGATAGAGAAGACAAGGCCGGGTGCGGTTGCTGAATACACTATCCTCGCAAGTGCGAATCCGAAAGACCTTTTGCAGAAGCTGTATGCTCTCTCGCACCATTCCCGCATTCGGAAACGGGCCAAAATAATGATGATTCTTATCCAGTGCGCCGCGGTGAAACCCAAGCCGGGGGAAACGATGACCGCTCAATATTACGTACGGATATGATTTGTCATCTCTAAACAGGATGTTAAAGCGAGGAGTTAAACTTTTTATTAAGTTGTTTTCGAGCAGCAGTGCTTCTGCTTCCGAGCGGGTCACCGTGGTTTCTATCCCCGCGATTTGGGAAACCATCAATTGCATGCGCGGCCCCAGGCCGCTTTTCTGAAAATACGATGAAACGCGTTTTCTGAGATCGATAGCCTTGCCGACATACACCACCTGCCCCGCCGCATTCATCATGCGATAGACTCCCGGTTGCGATGGCAGGTTCGAGTAGA
>JBDTHR010000191.1:0-9219 GCA_039936855.1 Nitrosospira sp.
CAAAAGCGGGCCGAAAAATCGTATTGGAAAGATTTTCATAGACTATCTACGCAACGGTTTCGGGGCAACGACCGTATCGGCCTGGTCAGTACGCGCTCGTCCCGGCCTGGGCGTGTCCGTGCCGCTAGCGTGGGAAGAGCTGGATTCGCTTACTGGCGCCAACCGCTGGACAGCCCTGAATATCCATGAGCGGTTGGATAAGGGCAACGCTCCGTGGGCGCACTATAGCGCTACAAAGCAATCAGTAGTTTCGGCCATGAAAATGCTGGGGTTCAAGCCGACCAGCGGACGGTGAGGCGAAGCCAGGCCGAGCGTCAGATTCAGTCATTACGCGGTGAGGAACGTGGCTACACCAGGACGCGCATTATTCGGAAGAATGAGAGTAAGGATAGCCGACCGATGATCATGTTTGAATTTCCGGTTTCCACGTGAGCTGGAGCAATAACGCAAAGTATTGTCATTACGGCTTCACACCGGTGACCACGCTGAAATAGCCAAAAGCAGGATAAACCTGAATGTCATGAAACCCCGCATCCTTGAGCATCGTGGTTAATTCGGCGCCTGAATATGATTCACCTTCCGTCCATCCCAGCATTAACATGCTATATGCAGCAGCAGCGAAAGGCCCCGTCTTTTCGTCGTTATAGAGGATATCGTGAATAATGATGCGGCCGCCAGACTCGAGGCTCTGAAAACTTTTCCCGGTAAGGAATCTGCATCTCTCCGGAGGCCAGTCATGGTAGATGTTGGAATAAAAATGTAGATCAGCTGCCGGGAATGGGTCGTTCCACATATCGGCAACGTGGGTCGTTACACGATTCTGCACGCCGTATTGATTAATGAACTCATGGGCGACTTCGCATATAGGCTCCCGATCCAGCACCAGCGCATCCATATTTGGCGATCTCAATGCAGCCACAATCGAATGGGCTCCCGATCCGCCGCCTATGTCGAGCATCAGTTGATGGCTGGTGAGATCCAGGACACTTGGCCACGCAGAGGCCAATGTCATGCTCATGCTGTGCATGCCACGCGTGAACCTCCGCGCCAGTTCCGCTTGCTCTTCATGAGATTTATAGATATCGCCGCCCCCGTAAGCCTGAGGCGAGTCGGCGAGTACCGCCCTCTCCAGGCTTGCGTAGGAAAACACCTCCGAATTGTCAATCATCATATCCCAGAAAAATCCGACGTAGCTGGGGCTCTTTTCGAGGAGGTAGTCTTCCGCAAGCGGGGTAAGTGAATAACGCGTGTCCTCGAGAGCAAGAAAGCCCAACGCGGTTGCGGCAGTCAGGATAGCCTCGGCTGGTCGCGGTTTAACGTTCAGCGCCTTGCAGATTTCAGGCAATGTACGCGCTCCATCCCCAAGCAAAGTGAAGACCTTCAACCTGTGCGCTATGAGTAACGCCGGGTATCCATATACCGCGAACGGTATATCCCATACGCGCCGGTCATCCGATCGCGGTGGTGAAATATTTTCATACGTTACTTGGGTCATAAAATCCTCTTCCATTGTGATTGATTTGCTTGCTCTCTATCTCTGGCATCGAGGCGCGGCGTCAAAAGTTTTAATGTCAGGGTCTTGGCAACAGAGAAGCAAGTAAACGTCTGGTATCGGCTTCCTGCTGCATGCTGAACCTCGAAATCAAGTCCCGGTTACGGTTCACATCGTACTGGATTCCAAGATAATAGATGACTTTTTCCTGCCCATCCAGAAGCGGAGTGAGCGTGAGATGGTTAAAGAAGAGCTCCCCATCCTTTCGATAATTGCGTATGGTCACTTCGATTGGCAAGTGCTTGCTGATGGCTTGCCTCATCGCAAAACGTGCCTCCTGTTCACGGTCGCCCTTCTGGAGAAAACGACAGTTGCGCCCGAGGATCTCCTCTTGCGGATATCCGGTCATGACCTGGAATTGCCTATTGGCATAAACGATGGGCATGTCCTCCTGATCAGGATCTACCAGTGTGATTCCGTTTATCGAGCTGTCCAGTATTTCAGACAGGATCTGAGGGATTAATCCGGGATCCTTTTCCACTACGAAAGTCATTTGTTTCTCCTGGATATTTGCGGAATGACAGGCTGCTAGCCGGCCGTGTTTTGTTTTGCTTCGGTTAAACGTTTCAAATTTCTTACTGTTCGTTGCGCGCCTTCCTGAACGACTACCCGAATCAATTTCTCGAACGGACGCATGAACATCTGAATTTCGAGCAATTCAAAAGTAAAGATCAGCTCGGACGATTTGCCATTATCGATACATCGTATCTCATAGCTGCAGCGGAATGGATCGGCAACCCCGGTAAAGCCCAGGCGCTTGTGTGGCTCATACAAATTTATTTTGAATTTGGTTTCCGACCGGCGGCCTTGGTCAATACGCACCTGCCTTGCAATAGTTCCTAACCTCGGGGGGCCGTCGGTGACCGACTCAAGCTCAACGACTTCCGGAGACCATTTGGGGTAATTTTCAAAAAATCCTTCTCCCAAAAAGCTGAAGACGTGTTCGGGCGAACGATCAATCATAATGTTCGCTGTCCCTACAACAGGTTCTTTAGAACCTAAACTGAACATACTTCGTGCCCCTGTTTTGCAGCCTACAGGCCTGAGTTGTACTTCGACGAATACGGGTAGCTGTTATCGGTTGGGTTTGGTGCGGCTTAACAGGCGTTGAAATAAACCCTTTATTTCCGTGAATGTGCGCACATGCTACAGCTTACCGTAAAATTATTTTCATAACCACTTCCACCGAAATTGGCACTGTCTGAATTTCACATAATTTCCGGCCGTTTTTTGAACGCATATTAACGATCCTGGAGCAGAATTTTCCAAGGCAGCCTTAGCTTCCTGCTGACGAACAACGTTTGTTCAGGACATTGGAGATAGTAAGCTACTATAAGGATCGCCACATTTTGATCCGTGCGTTTACACACATATGACAAAAGTGGAGAACTATCCATCTATTTTCGGCGCCTTAACGATTCACGGCGTTTTCTGATTCCCGGTGTTTTTCGCGTTTCTTCAATTGGGCTTCTTTTTTTGTGGCGGGGTCTCTTCGACTGAGGCAATCAGCGCCCTGCAATTGGTATCCTCGCCCGGACCTGTCTCTATCAACGGAATCAGTGCTGCTGCCGGTGTAGCAAAGATACCCAGCAGAACTGCCGAGCCGATGCGTATGGCCAGCATTTTGTCCGGATATACGGTCGGATCCTTGAAAGTTCCGCCAATATGCACGGGCGTGCGCAAGCTCAATATGCTGACGTGCTTGGGCTGCGGTGAAATCTTAAGATCGACGGTTTCGTCGACGAGGCTTATCGAGCCCTCGCCGATAATGTTTGTTTCTGTCGTATCTATAATAAAAGCCTCGCTGGTCATGATGCCTTTCCTGATATCGAAGTCGCTGACAGCGCAGCGGATCTTGACATTTTTATCTCCGGTAATCAGATGCTTGAGAATCTGCGCTCCATCGAGTCCTATAATTTCCAGCATCAGTTTACTGATCTGGCCGCCGGACATGATCAAGCCGAAGTTGCCATCGGCCGATGCGAGAAGCGCGCCAATTGACTTGCCGTGCCCCTTTACTGTCGAAGTGCCGCCTATTAACCCTATGCTGTCCTCGGTTAGCTCGATGTTGGGAAGGAGCTTCGGTAACTGCAGCCGTTTAAAGTCAATCCTGGCCTCTGCGGAGGGTGTGTCTTTCCGTGCATTTATCGTGACGCTGGAAATAATATTTCCTCCCGCGACCGCGAAATTGACGGGATCCAGGGTCAGTAGCCCATCATCGACCTTGAGATGCGTTACCAGATGTTCGACCGGCAATTCCTTATTGCGAATCGATTCACCGGTGAACTTCACGTCCGCGTCCATAGCCCGCAACCGGTCCACCTTGAATTCCTGGTCAGGTAGCACGCGGTCCCGCTGAGCCTCTATCGATGCTTTTTTCTCCTGTTTTTCGGCCGGGCTATCCTGTGGTTGCGGCGCGCGCCGGGCGCCGACAAAACCATTCAAATCGTTCAGATCGAGGACTTTTGATACAACATCCGCGCGCAACATCGGTCGTTTGCCGCCGGTATCAAAAAATATATCGCCGCCGAGATCGCTTTTGCCTATCTCTCCCGAGAATTGCTTCATCGACCACTCTGTTTTCTGATGCGTAAGCCTTCCTGATATGCGATATGGCGGTGAGGGAAAAAATACGATCCCCACCATCGGGTAAAGTGCGGACAGATCCTCCCCGCTTATTTCCAGCTTCAGATCCATTACAGACAGCTCGGCAAGCCCGGTAATGATGCCGTCAACCGCGGCGTGGGTCGTTCCGATTTGAGCGCTCGCTTTGATGGGATAGGGGAGCGTTTTATCCGCAAGCGACATCACCTCGCCACCCCGGGCTTGCACCGCGAATTTAAGGCCGGTGAATGTTCCCTCAGCCGCCACAGCGAGCGGCATTTCCCGCGCGTCCGCTGCCGGATCGGCATGGATACTTACCGTTACGTCGGTCTTCGTCTTTGGGTCTCGGAAAATGACCGTCCCCCTATCCAGAATAAGCCTGCCAATTTCCGGCAATTCTGTTTTCTCCTTTTCGTTTTTTTGGTCTTTTTCGTCTTTTTTTAGATCCCAGTTGCGCTTTCCATTTTCACTCTTTTCAAGGATGATTTTCGGCCCGGATATGGATACTTCGGGCAGGACGATGTCGCCGAGGAACAGGTTCCACAGGCTGACGCGGAAAGCGGCTCTATCGACATCGAGCATCGGTTGCTGTGTGCCCCAATCGGCATTGGCAAGTGAGAGTCCTCCCATACTGACCAGCGGATTGAGCGATAACGTGACATCCAGGTCGCCCCGAATCGTGAATTCGCGGCCGGTCTTTTCGGTTACCTGGTGCTCCACATAAGGCTTCAACATGTTCCAGTCGAACCAGATGGCAAATATTATGACAACTACAAATAACGCGGTGGAGACCAACAATAGGACTCTCTTTACGGACCTGAGACGGATGGACATAGGCGGGTTTGAAATCGAGGGCAGAACAAGAGCGGTTCCTGGAAGACGAAATGATACTTCTACGGGTAGCAGTGTTCAGTACGTCAACGCACATTCAATCTTTGGGAAGGGGAGGTGCGTGGATGGGTGGTGACTGGCAAAGCGGGAACGATCGCAAAGCCTGTGGCGCGGCTTTGCGGTCAAGATTGAAATGGCAGAGGTGTTGCGAAGTGATCGGTTGATTTTCCCACAATACCCGCTTATCTCATAATTCTCTCGCTGGTTATGCGAGGAGATTTGTTTTTAATCCGGACTGGACCTGGAGTATGTGCCGCCGGTCAGGCTGCTAATATTTCCGCACATCACTAAACATGCGATCGAATTCCTTCTTGACCACATCGTAGCACTCACATACGTGTGTTTCGAGTCCGGCTCTGTCAAGTACCGTAATGTGGCCGCGCCGATAGCGGATAATCTCAGCCTGTTGCAGCTTTCCAGCGGCCTCCGTAATACCTTCGCGTCGCACGCCAAGCATGCTGGCTATCAATTCCTGAGTCATGACCAACTCCTGGGAATTCAACCGGTCCAGCGTTAACAAGAGCCATCTGCACAACTGCTGTTCGATGGTATGATGCCGGTTGCATACGGCGGTCTGTGAGATCTGAGTAATAAGCGCCTGGGTGTATCGTAACAACAATCGTTGTATCGGACCTCCTAGATTAAACTCTTGCAACAGAAGCGAGGCTTTCAGCCGGTAGCCATAGCCGGACGTTTGCACGGTGGCCCAGCTTGGGGTACTTTCACCGCCCATGATCAGGGAGATACCGAGCAGGCCTTCATTACCCACGCCAGCTATTTCCGATGACGCGCCATTTTCCAGGATATAGTGCAGGGAAATGATGGCGGAAGTTGGGAAGTAGACGTATGGAAGGCGTCCTCCGGACTCGCAAAGAACGTCCCCAAGCGGCATATGAACCAGCTCCAGGTGCGATTTTATGCGTTCAAGTTCAATCGCTGGCAAAGCGGCGAGGAGACGATTCTGATCAGGCTGATGTGGAGGAGGGCTTAGCATCCGCTACAGAAATTTTTAATAATAAAAGTTAGCGCAGCGTGGACGCGATGAAATGAAATAAGAATAATTAAAAGGTGGCAAATGCTCAAGGCGTTTTTCCTCCCCCAACCGGTCGCCATCGAACTTATGATAGCATTTATCTCGGCGTACAAATTCTGTCAAGCACAGCCCTTTCGCGAAGTATTTCATTTTATAGGGGGGTATTTTGTGCGCTAGCGTACATACCATGGATGAGCCAAATTTTTATCATTGCTCTTTAGCCCGGATAATAGCAGGGTTGTGGCATCGGGGTTATTTGCGTAACAAGGGGCGCGTCGGGACTTGCAGCCATTCCACAAAAGAGGCTGGTACGGCAAAGGTCGGCACGAAGTCTCTATGAAAAATTCCGTGCTCACAGGTGAGTTGTAAAGGCGGCAACTGCTCGATTAGGCTTATTTCCGAAAACGGCTGCTTGCAAGGAAGAGTTGAAAAATATCGAAGTGTTACTCTTTCTGCTTAAGTTATTACTATTCGCTCATGCGTTAAAGCGCTACGTAATCGGAGAGGTTTACATTGTGAGTATGTTAGCTCAAGATGAGACTCGCGACTCAAAGACACCCAAATCCCTCAAGACACGTATTTTTGATCGCGTTTAAGCGGTCTCAGCCCGGAGAATAATCAAATTGAAAGCTAGAGACCTCACTGTTTCTGAGCTTTTACTTCCTATTAGAGATCGGCTCAGGAAAATCGGAAGACCGCGTGTTCCGGTTAGCGAAGAACTGCCGTTGCGATCCGAACTGTTCAGCGCAGATCAAATGGAGTTGTATGGCGGCATCCTTGCGGCATCCCACGAGCTATCGACAAGTGGAGGCACGGATCACCTGCTGGCGCGTCTGGACGAGAACGAAAATACGCTTGTCGACATCTGTACCGTACTGACGGAGGCGGTAACGGCAGATCAGTTGCTTACGCCGGCGGGCGAGTGGATATATGACAACTTCTATTTGATAGAAGAGCAGATACGCATGGCCAGGCGCCATCTTCCGAAAAACTATAGCCGCGAATTACCCCTTCTTGCGCGTGGTGGCAGTGCAAATCTTCCGCGGGTATATGACATCGCTTTGCAGGCGATCTCGCACGGCGATGGCAGAGTTGACACAGAGAGTCTCAGGCGTTTCGTCGCGGCTTATCAGGCTGTCGTGAATTTGCAGTTGGGAGAGTTATGGGCCATCCCGATTATGCTACGGCTTGCACTGATCGAGAACCTGCGCCGGGTCGGGGTTCACGTCGCTGCGGGTGGCATGGATCGGAAGCTTGCCGCCACTTGGGCTGGTGAAATCACTAGCATTGCCGAGAAAGATCCCAAGAGTCTGGTTCTCGTCATTGCTGATATGGCACGGTCTAACCCGCCGATGACGACGCCTTTCATTTCCGAACTGGCACGACGGCTACAGGGGCAGGGGCCCGCGCTGGCGCTTCCGTTGACCTGGATCGAGCAGAGGCTTGCCGAGTCGAATCAGACAATCGATCAGATGGTGCAGTTGGGAAATCAGCAACAAGCGGCCGACCAGGTCTCAATTTCCAACAGTATAAATACGCTGCGTACGTTGAGCGCGATCGATTGGCGCGAGTTCGTTGAAACCATCAGCATCGTTGAGCAGACCTTGCGTGAGGATCCGGAGGGGGTCTACAGCCGCATGGATTTTGCAAGCCGGGATCTATACCGGCATGTGGTGGAGCGCGTAGCGAAAGAAAGTCCGGTGTCGGAAGTGGAAGTGGCGAGGCGAGCGCTCCAGTTCGCGCACGAGGCAGCGGTGGCAGCGAAAGATAACGCCAGGGCACATGTCGGTTTTTATCTCGTTGACGACGGCTTGCCCGACCTTGAAGAAGCAGTACGAGTACGCTTTTCCTTTACGGAGAAACTTTGGCGAATCGGCCGCCGCTATCCACTTTTCCACTATCTCGGCGCAATCGTATTGTTTACGGCAAGCCTGGTCGGCATTCTACTGGCCGAAGCGCATGCCGACGGTGCCAACGGATGGTTGCTGGGAGCGGTTGGCATTCTATCGATTCTTACGATAAGTCAACTGGCGGTAGCGCTGGTCAACTGGGCGAGCCCGCTACTGGTAAGACCTCATTCGATACCTCGGATGGATTTCTCCAAAGGCATACCCGCGACATTTCAAACATTGATCGTGGTTCCCACCATGCTGACAAGCGAGTCAGACGTACGCAACCTTGTTGAGGCGCTTGAAGTCCGATTTTTAGCCAATCGCGACGATAATCTCGACTTCGCTCTGTTGACCGATTTCAAGGATGCTGACCAGGAAACGCTTCCCGAAGACCAAATACTGCTGGATACTGCACGAACAGGCATTGAGGCGCTGAATAAAAAATATGCTGCTGGCACTGCGGATAATACGAGTGAAGAGGATGGCTCCCGCGGTTCAGCGGCAAAAGGTAAGGAAAGCCTTTTTTTCCTATTTCATCGCCCACGCCGATGGAATCCTCAGGAACGGACCTGGATGGGTCAAGAGCGTAAGCGGGGGAAACTCGCCGATTTGAATGCGCTTTTAAGCGGAGCCGGAAACGATGCGTTTTGTCTTATCGTCGGTAATACGGCGGTGCTGTCGAACGTAAAATATGTCATCACACTCGATACCGATACTCAGTTGCCGCGCGAGACTGCCCATCAATTCGTGGGCGCGATGGCTCACCCGTTGAATCGCCCGAGGCTCGAAAAAGACTCCGCAGAGGGGAGGGGCAGCCGGGTAACCGAGGGTTATGGAATTCTGCAACCGAGGGTGTCGGTAAGCCTGTCGAGTACCAACCAGTCACGCTACGCATGGCTTTTCGGCGGCGAGGCCGGCATCGATCCATACACACGTATTGTCTCCGATGTTTATCAGGATCTGTTTTTTGAAGGCTCGTTCGTGGGAAAGGGGATTTACGACGTCGATGCATTCGAGCAGACGGTTTGCCGCCGCTTTCCCGATAATCGGATTCTGAGTCATGATCTGCTGGAAGGATGCTATGCGCGAGCAGGTTTACTAAGTGACGTGGAGTTATATGAGGAATTTCCTTCACGCTACAGTGCCGATGTAAGCCGCCGTCACCGGTGGATTCGCGGCGACTGGCAGCTCGCCAGTTGGTTGTTGTGGCGCGTACCCGGGCCGCAGGGGCGCTATCTTCCCAATCC
>JBDTHR010000192.1:0-6366 GCA_039936855.1 Nitrosospira sp.
TGTGCATTAAGCCTGACATCCAGGCTTAACAGAGAACGAATTTCTTCCTCCGGCAATTTGCAGCCGTGTGCGATAACTCGCTGTAATAGCAGCTCTCCAAGTTCCTCCACCAGCGCCGCATGCCGGCCAGGGGCATCGCGCAATTTCCTGGCTATCGACACGTGGGCATCGATCAAATCATGCATCTCGGCCGCATGGCGAGGCAAATGGCCGATGCGGCCATAGTGTGTAACAAAAGCATAAGAGGGGTTATAACTCATGAGCCGATTCAGCGAGGCATGCGCGGCTATTGGGTCGAACTGCACCGGTGTAGTGGTCGGAAATACGAACTCCATGCCGTCCACGTCGAATTCGCGATAGGAGATGCCGAACGTGTCGCCGGTAAAAAACGACTGGCTTTGTTTATCGAAGATGCAGTAGTGATGTCGTGCGTGCCCTGGCGTATCAAGAAAGAGTAACGGCCTGCCGTTGAAATCCAGGCGGAATCCATCGGGTGCCTCGATGATGCGATTTGTCTCCACTGGGCGGATAACCCCATAGACACGCTTGAATTCTGCTTCACCGTACACTTCCATTGCGCTTGCAACCAGCTTGACGGGGTCGGCCATGTGTCGCGCACCCCGTGGATGCACCACGAGTTTCGCATTGGGAAAACGATGCATGAATTCGCCCGCACCGCCGGCGTGATCCAAATGTATATGGGTCAGGAAAACGTATGCTACATCCTCCGACGCGATATTCTTCTGGTGCAGGATTTCCATCATGCCGGCAACGGAAGATGATGTTCCGGTATCCACCAGTGCCGCTTTTCCTGCTTCGACAATCAGGTGAATCGCGGCCAATCCCGTGCGGAAATAATCCGCGTCGATAGTGCTGATACCATTGTCGTAATCGGCGACCTGAGGCAGGCGGACGGGTAGCCCTGGGGTCTCAGCCGATGCTTCTGCCTGGGTATGAAGGCGATTGTTCGTCAAGCTATCCAGTCCTCTATGCTATCGGGTGCTTCAATTGTTCAAGTATTGCAGGGTTTTCCAGCGTAGAAATATCCTGGGTTATTTCCTCGCCTTTGGCCAGAGTGCGCAGCAAACGCCGCATGATCTTACCTGAACGGGTTTTCGGAAGATTATCGCCGAAGCGGATTTCATCGGGCTTGGCAATAGGACCAATTTCTTTCGATACCCATTCACGCAATTCTATTGCAATATTGCGGGCATTCTCACTTTCCGGGCGCTCGCCCTTGAGCACCACGAACGCAACGATGGCTTCGCCCCTGATCTCATCGGGCTTGCCCACTACTGCCGCTTCTGCGACAAGAGGACTGGCCACCAGCGCGGATTCGATTTCCATTGTGCCCAAACGGTGACCGGCAACGTTCAATACGTCGTCAGTGCGGCCCATGATCCAGAAATATCCATCCAGGTCGCGGTTGGCAGAATCGCCGGCCAGATAGTACTTTCCGCCAAGTTCTTCGGGAAAATAAGTTTGCTTGAAGCGCTCCGGGTCGCCCCATAAAGTACGTGCCTGCGGCGGAAACGGGCGTTTGATGACAAGAAACCCACCCTTGCCGTTAGGCAGGTCGTGACCCGCCTCGTCCACAATGGCTGCCATGATGCCGGGCAAGGGCAGCGTGCAGGAGCCGGGCTTGAGCGGCACGGCACCGGGCATGGGGGCTATCATGTGGCAACCCGTTTCGGTCTGCCACCAAGTGTCCACAACGGGACAGCGGGACTGGCCAACAACGGTGTAATACCACATCCACGCTTCCGGATTGATTGGCTCCCCTACCGAACCGAGCAGGCGCAAAGAGGAAAGATCATATTTTCCGGGCAGGTCGGGTCCCAGTTTAATGAGTGACCGGATCGCGGTGGGCGCTGTATAAAACGAGGTGACTTTATGGTCCTGAATTATTTTCCAGAAGCGACCGGCGTTGGGATAAGTGGGAACCCCTTCGAAGATGACCTGGGTGGCGCCCACTGCCAGAGGACCGTAGGTAACATAGCTATGTCCAGTAACCCAGCCCACATCGGCCGTACACCAGAAAATATCGGTGGGTTTGTAATCGAAAATCCACTCCATGCTTGTGATTGCGCCCAGCAGGTAACCCGCTGAAGAGTGCTGCACACCTTTTGGTTTACCGGTGGAGCCAGAGGTATAGAGCGTGAATAGCGGGTGTTCGGCATTGACCCATTCGGGCGCGCAGGTGTCGCTCTGGTCCTTGATCAATTCGTGCCACCAGATATCACGCGTTTGCAGTTGAAGGTTGTCATCACTGCGCTTATATACAATGACCGATCTCACGGATTCGGTGTTACCCATGGCAAGCGCTGCATCCACCGCGGTTTTTAAATGGTTGACTTTACCGCCCCGCCGTTGCTCGTCGGCGGTGATGACAGCTACTGCACCTGCGTCAAGAATGCGCTCATGAATGCTTTTGGAGGAGAAACCACCAAATACTACCGAATGAGTTGCGCCAATGCGGGCACAGCCCTGCATTGCCACGACGGCTTCGATGCTCATCGGCATGTAAATAATGACACGATCGCCTTTCTTGATGCCTAGAGATCGGAGTCCATTGGCAAACCGACAAACGCGGCTATAAAGATCACGGTATGTGGAGCGGGTGATCGTGCCATCATCCGCCTCGAAAATAATCGCAATTTTGTCTGGCTGGGTTGCCAGGTGCCGGTCCAGGCAGTTGAACGAGACGTTCAGCTCGCCGTCATCAAACCATTTGAAGAAGGGATGGTTCGTTTCGTCCAGTACGCAAGTGAACGGTTTGTGCCACAATATGTGTTCGTGCGCCAGTTTGCCCCAAAACGCGGGAAGATCTTTTTCAGCTTCGTCGCAGAGGGCGTGATAAGCTTCAATGCCGGACACATTGGCTTGTTGAACAAACGCCGGGTCCGGCGGAAAAACGCGCGTTTCATGCAGAATGGATTTAATCGCGGCCACGAGATGCCTCCAATGAGTTTTTATTTGGGAGAATCGGTGAAATTGTATCATTCATAATAGGTACGGAACCGCTGAATAAGCGCTGAACGGAAACCGGTATTCCGTGACGCAACCAGTTATAATTCAACTGGGGTCTATTTCATTAAGTGTAAAATTTTGCTAAAATAGCAATGACTATGGGCTCTTTCTAGCCCATTTTTTGTTTGTGTCGGCACTATGGATCTGAATGAATTGCTTGAATCGACCTTGACGGGGCTGGGATATGAGCTCGTTGAAGTGGAGCGGTCTTCGCGAGGGAAGATGTTGCGCGTGTTTATTGACAAACCCGACGGTATCACCGTAGATGATTGCGGAGCCGTCAGCAATCATCTGAGTCGCTTGCTCGCAGTTGAGAACATCGATTACGACCGTCTGGAAGTTTCATCTCCCGGCTTGGACAGGCCGCTGAAAAAAGCCGCTGATTTCATCCGCTTTGCAGGTGAGTCGGTTAAACTGAAGCTACGCGTAGCGTTACAGGGTCAAAGAAATTTCGTCGGTATTTTGCGTGAAGTGAACGACGGGATATTAAAGCTGGAAGTAGACGGAAAAATGCTTGATCTGGATCTAAATAATCTCGAGAAGGTTCGTCTGGTTTCAAAATTGTAATTATTCGAGAGAGATTGGCTGGAGGTAACATGACGCGCGAAGTTTTACTTTTGGTGGATGCGCTGGCGCGCGAAAAGAATGTCGAGAAAGACATTGTTTTTATCGCGCTTGAACTGGCGCTGGCATCCGCTACAAAAAAGCGTTTTCAGGAAGACGCTGATGTGCGCGTGTCTATCGATCACCAGACAGGCGATTATCACTCGTTGCGCCGCTGGCAGGTGGTTTCGGACGACGCTGTGGAAGAGCCTGCCCGTCAAATTCCATTGAGCGAGGCATTGCAGCGCAATCCTGAAATCGGATTGGACGAATTCATCGAGGAAGTATTGGAACCGGTGGAGTTCGGGCGTATCGGCGCTCAAGCGGCGAAGCAGGTGATATTCCAGAAAATTCGTGATGCTGAGCGCGAGCAGATCTTGAGTGATTTTCTGGAACGTAAAGAATACATGGTTACCGGGGCCATCAAGCGGATGGAACGCGGCAACGCAATCATCGAGTCCGGCAGGGTTGAGGCGGCACTCCCCCGCGATCAGATGATCCCGAAGGAAAATCTGCGCGTCGGCGACAGGGTGCGCGCCTATTTATACAAGATCGACCGGACCGCTCGCGGTCCGCAATTGATATTGTCAAGGATCGCGCCGGAGTTTCTTGTAAAACTGTTTGAACTGGAGGTGCCGGAAATCGAGGAAGGTCTGCTGGAGATCAAGGTTGCGGCGAGGGATCCGGGTTCACGCGCCAAGATCGCGGTCAAGTCACACGATCAGCGCGTTGACCCGATCGGTACCTGCGTAGGTATGCGGGGCTCGAGGGTGCAGGCGGTGACTGGCGAGTTGGCCGGAGAAAGAGTGGACATCATTTTGTGGTCCGACGATCCCGCTACATTCGTGATCAATGCGCTGGCGCCCGCTGAAATCAGCAGCATCCTGGTGGATGAGGAAAAGCACAGCATGGATATTGTGGTGGATGAGGATAACCTTGCCCAGGCTATTGGACGTGGAGGCCAGAATGTGCGGCTTGCGTCTGAGCTGACGGGTTGGGAGCTCAATATCATGACGATGGAAGAGTCACAAGCGAAAAATGAAGAGGAATTTTCCGTACTCCGGCGCCTCTTCATGGAAAAACTCGATGTAGATGAGGAGGTGGCGGATATTCTCGTGCAGGAAGGTTTTACCACGCTGGAAGAGGTCGCTTATGTTCCGCTCAACGAAATGCTGGAAATCGAGTCGTTTGACGAGCAGACTGTCAATGAACTCCGCACTCGAGCGCGTAACGCTCTTTTGACGGAGGCGATCTCCAGCGAGGAAAAAGTGGAGAATATTGCAGAAGACCTGCTTTCTTTGGAGGGTATGGACAGCCAGACAGCGCGTGAATTGGCGGCCAAAGGAGTGAACACTCAGGAGGATCTCGCCGATCTGGCTGTGGATGACCTGATTGAAATGGTCGAGATGGATGCTGAGCGAGCCAGGCAGCTGATCATGGCGGCACGCGCGCCGTGGTTTGCCGCGGCGGACAGGGCGTAGGTTATTAAAGGTTATCAATGTCTCAATTGAATGTAGAACAATTCGCTAGTGAGCTGGGTGTGCTTCCTGCAGTGCTGCTGGAGCAACTCCGGGCTGCCGGCATCCGCAAGCATATGACTGAAGATAGTTTGACCGAGAGCGACAAAACTCAGCTTCTCGACTATTTGCGCAAGATCCACGGAGCCAATGAGGATAAGAGCAAGATTTCTCTCCCGCGCCGGCAGACTTCCGAGATCAAGAAGTCGGATAGTACCGGCAAAGCCCGGAGTATCCAGGTAGAGGTGCGCAAGAAGCGTGTGTTTGTAAAGGGCGGCTTAACGACCGAAACAAAGGCGGCGGAACCTGTTGCAACTTCCGTTCCCTCTGTGACCGCGCAGATTCTCGCGCCGGTGGTGGATTCGGCACAGCAAGCGTTGCGGCAAGAGGAAGCAAGAACACAGGCTGAATTGATTGCACGGCAAACTGCGGAACTGAGGGAAAAAAAGCAACGGCAGAAGCCGGCGCCTATTGTGGGAGAAATCGAGCCAGCTGCGGCAATCCCGGGTGATCCCGCGGTTGCTGCCGAGTCCATCCCCGCTGCTGCGCCGGTCGGTACCCCATCCGTGGCGCCCGCGGTTGAGGCGACACAGCCTGCCCCAACCGAAGGAACATTGCATAAGCCGGTAGTCAAGCCGGAAGAGAAGGCGGCGAAGGCTGAAAAGAAAAAGAAGCAAGCCAAGCAAGTTGTCTGGAAAGACGACAGGGTCGAGAAACGTGGAGGACTCAAGACGCGAAGCGATTTATCCAGCGTCAAGGGGTGGCGTACGCGTAGAGACAGGCACGGTAAAGCTACCACGGAAGATGAGGGCGCTCACAGCTTTTCCGCACCAACCGAACCGGTTGTGCATGAGGTGATGGTACCCGAGACCATTTCCGTTGGCGCGCTCGCTCAGAAGATGTCAATTAAAGCCGCAGAAGTTATCAAGACCCTGATGAAAATGGGCAATATGGTAACTATCAATCAGATGCTGGATCAGGAAACTGCCATGATCGTGGTGGAAGAGTTGGGCCATGTCGCTAAATATGCGGCGCTGGATAGCCCCGAAGCCTTTCTGGCGGATACGGAACTTCCTGGAGCAGGAGCCAAAATAGAGCCACGCGCGCCGGTTGTCACCGTCATGGGGCACGTCGATCATGGCAAGACTTCGCTTCTTGATTACATACGCCGTACACGTGTGGCCAGCGGAGAGGCTGGCGGCATTACTCAGCACAT
>JBDTHR010000193.1:0-12791 GCA_039936855.1 Nitrosospira sp.
GAAAAATGGTGATCCGTGCCGATGTCGCCGATGGTATCGGTAGTACCGGTGGCAATTTCGCCCTTGGGCATACTGTGCAATGCGGTGACATGACCCGGTGCGACGCCTATCACCAGCCAGGTATCGGCGACTTCCACCAGCACAACCCGCTCACGCTGACCGACAGCCGAGCCGCCAATTACCTTGATACCGCCGCCAGATCTGCGCTGGAGGCCGCCAAAACGTTTCAGCAGCCATGCAGAAGCCGCCATCACGGCGAGTACCAATCCCAGGCCGAGTATGACCTGGAGCATGTTTCCGCCAGAAGCAGCACTACCCGCTGTATCTGTTGCCACGGTTTGTGCCATGGCAGTCACCGGTAAGGCATACAATATCAATGACAGCGGAGCCAGAAAAGGTATCGGTCCGGCTGAAAGGACTTTGGAGTGGCGCGCGGGGTCAACGCGACAGGGTGAGTTTATGAAACATACGTTTTTGCCATGAAAATGCGAAAATATGCTGTTGTGGATGACGCCAATTTTCATCTTATTCATATCTGAATTCGTGGCTATCAAACTTAGCGGTTTAATTTACGGATCCGCTCGCTGGGCGTAATGATATCGGTCAGGCGAATGCCAAATTTCTCATTAACCACCACCACCTCACCTTGCGCGATCAGATAACCATTGACCAGCACGTCCATCGGTTCGCCTGCCAGGCCGTCCAGTTCTATGACCGAACCTTGTGCCAGTTGGAGCAGATTCTTGATGGCGATTTTGGTACGCCCCAATTGCACGGTGAGTTGAACGGGGATATCCATGATCATGTCGATGTCGTTGTGAATCTGCATCTTCTGACCAGAGGTAAACTGCTCGAATATTGGAGCTGGAGCGCCTTCGGCCACGGCAGCCGCAGCAGCTTCCTGCTCGGTCAGTCGTGATTCGGAATTGGCTTGTTTTACGTGCACGTTCATCTCCTCGGGTTTATTCGTAAAGGGTCGTTTGGACAGGTCGCGGCGTTCGTCGGAGTTCATTCGTTGCTCGCGGAGCCAAGCATTTTTTCCATGCGCAGCGCGTACCTGCCGTTTGAAACACCATAACGGCATTCCATTACCGGTACGCTGTCGACGCTGGCAGTGACAAGTTCGGGGATGTCCAACGGAACTACATCACCTACCTGCATGTTGAGTATTTGATCAAGAGTAACGTGCACATGCGCCAGATCCACCAGCATCGTTACCTCGGCCGACTGCACCTGTTTTGACAGACGGCCAACCCACCGCTTGTCGACTTCCAGCGCCTCACCCTGCATGCTGCTGGAAAGCAGGTCACGTATCGGCTCAAGAATGGAGTAGGGAATGCAGATATGCATCTCTCCTATAATGGTGCCGAAGTTGACTTCAAACGTAGTGGCGACAACCACTTCATTGGGTGTGGCGACGTTGGCGAACTGCGTGTTTGTCTCGGCACGCACATACTCGAACTCGATTGGATATACCGGGTGCCAGGATTTTCCGTAGCTGTCGAATACCAGATTGAGCAGTCGCTGGATGATGCGCTGCTCGGTTTGAGTGAAGTCGCGCCCTTCTGCCGTGGGAAGAAGGTGGCCATCACCGCCGAACAGGTTATCAACTACAAGAAACACCAGGTTGGGATCGAATACGAATAGCGATGTGCCGCGTAGCGGCTTGACGTGCACGAGGTTCAGATTGCTCGGCACCACGAGGTTGCGCACGAATTCGCTGAATTTGATGACCCGGACCGGACCTGCGGTGACGTTTGCGCTCCGGCGCATGAAATTGAACAGGCCAAGTCGTAAAAGTCGGGCAAAACGCTCGTTGATAATCTCAAGCGTAGGCATGCGCCCGCGCACGATACGTTCTTGAGTCGCGAGGTTATATGGACGGAAACCTGAAGGTCGAGCCTCGTCCTGAATTTTATCCGCACCGCCTCTGATCCCTTTGAGTAGCGCGTCCACTTCTTCTCCCGTGAGAAAGTCGTTACTCATGAGGCATTCACTGGATTACGAAAGAAGTAAAAAGTACGCTTTCGACGATTTTCTCAGCGTTGTCTTCACTGAAGGGCAGATTGATCTCGGCAAGCAGTTCGGTAGCAAGCTCCTTTTTGCCGTCGGTGGCAATAATCTGCGAAGCCGCCTTGCTGGAAAGGAGCAATAAAATCCGGTTGCGCACCTCCGGCATATGCAGCTTAATCAGTTCCACCGCTTCGACATTTTCAACCTTCAAGGTCAGATTGGTCTGAAGATGTTGCTCGCTGAACTCGGACTGCAGATTGACGGTAAACGTATCCAGATTGACGAACACGGGGGGCTTCTTCTTGGGTGTTGCCCCGTCCTGGATCTGGTTGAAATACCATGCTGCACCTCCGGCGCCTGCACCGAGCAGCAGTACGGCCGAAACAATCACCAGAATCAATTTTCTGCTTTTGGGTTTTTGTTTCGGATCGACTATAGTGGCCTCGCGATCTTCCTTTTCCTGCTTGTTCAGCCTGGTTGCCATGACTCGTCCTGTTCCTGAGTATAAATATCGTTACAACGTATAAATACCATTATCACAGCAGCAGTGTTGCGGCAGCACAGCGAACAGAAGGAGAAAAACCGGCCATCTCGGAGTTTGATGTATGAGACTGAATCGACTCGGTACTGAACCTGAATCCGGCGGTTCAATTATTGGATCCAGGTTGAGGGAGCAACGACAATACGACGTGAAAATCTTCGCCCTCCAGCAAGCGTCGGTAGGTACCAAAAGCAATTTCAACCGCAGCCTGTCGGGCTCGGAGAATCGTAGCAACCGATTTCCTTCAAATCCGACGACTGCCGGTTGCGGCCGATGCATTTTTGCAAGCTAAGCGAATGTATCCACCAGGCTGTTTCGGCCGGAACGAATAGCGATTACATCCGTATCCATCCCTGATATGGTCTGACCGTTGCCCCTACCGTATCGTGTGCCAGAATGATTTTTCTGTTCGGATTCTGCCTGTTGCCGGGCAGAATCGGCACTAACAGTCGTGTTGCCTAAATTGATCCCACTATCGGCCATCATTTCCTTGAGTCGCGGAAGTGCGGCCTCCAGCGCTTGCCGCACATCAGCCTGTTGCGAAATGAACATCGCGCTGACCTGATCGTCGGAGATGGATAAGACAACTTGCAAGGGCCCCAGATCGGGTGGGTTGAGGCTCAATTCCGCAACCTGCTGCTGGTTGGAGACCATCCAGAGGACCTTCTGGCCGAGCGCATTATCCCAACCGGCAGCACCGAGGCGGGGTTCCAGCCCAGGCGCAGCGTGAACAGGTGCCCCAGCCATAGTCGTTGAAGCTGCCGATATGGAACTGCGGTCAGATATGGCTGCTGCCATCCCTGCTTCAATCTGTGCAGCGGGCAGATTATGCTGTGCGATTTCGTGCATGGATTGTTCAGTTTTACGGGTTTCACCCACCAAGCTGAATTTTGGCGAGCCGAGCTCCACTTGCGGCAAAGTGCCCTGTTTCCCACCCCGTGACGGCTTGATCGTGGCGTCGTCGTTAATCACGAAAGGCGTGCCTGGACTGGTCGGGTCAGTTACGCCCCCCTGCCCCGCTCTGGTTGCTATCCTGGCTATCACGCCGGACGAGACGGTAGTGAGTGCGTCAGATGGTAATCTGGCATTCTGGAACGCACCCGTGTCGGCGGCAGCCGTGGCCGTTTTAGTGTCGATCGCGATGCCGATACCGATGCCGTCACTGGTACCGGTACCGGTACCAGTGACGGTGCTGCCCGGGATACCCACTGCCCGTGCAGTAACGGGGCTGAACTGCGGAGCCACCAACGCCGCAGGCTGGGCCGCAGCAGTGGCGAACTCGGACGGCGACACGCTGGCCAAGGCATCGGCGGGGTCATTGTGCTGGGTATCGGCCCGGACATCGGTTCGGGCATCGATTCCTGCATCGGTTCGGGCATCGAGTCCCGCGTTGGTTCGGGAACCCGGCGTGCGAGCGGCCGCCAGGCCGGGCAATAGTTCAGTCATATCCATGGGCTGAGTCGCCGCAGCAACCACAACCACATTGTTTTCGTTTTCCTTTATATTTTTCTTTAACGCCACATTTCTTGCCTCCATTCCCTTGACGCTGATGACCTTGTCATCAGAATCCTTGCCTGGGATTGTTTTCTCATCGGGTAGCCCAGTCTCGGAGCGGTCCTTTCCGCTCATTTCATTTGCAAGCACTTCGCCAAAACCAGCAATAGCCGCTGGTTGGTCCGCCTCCTGTGCCTCAGTAGCGTGCGCCGGATTCTTGAGCGGAGACACGGGAGATGAAGACATACTGTTGAGTGCGGGCAAGTTCAGCATGATATTGGCTCCGATATGTTCGATGGTGATGGTTAAGAAAGGAAGCGATTAACGCGAAGAATTCTGACGTGCGGCGACATTACCCGTATGCTCGTCGGTTTCACGCTGTTCGCGCTTTGTAGCACGCAGCGATTCCGCACGAGCATGGCGTTGCGCGAGCGTGTCATAAGAATTGAAAGTACGCTTGGCGGATTGCCAGGCGATTTTGCCCGCTGCGACGCGCTGCTGAGCCGAAATCAGGATTTCGCGCTGCTGGTCGATTGCGGCGTCGAGTTTGTCGATGAACTCCTGGTAGTTGCGCCAGTCGGATGCCGTCAGCCCCTGCCGCATCGATACTTGAAAGCGCGTACAGTAGTCATCCCGATATTGCAGCAGCAACTGGAGCTTCGCTTCTACCTGTACGCCTTGTGTGCACAGCGTCCCCAGGCGTTTTGCCGCATCGTCCGTGCGTGTCTGCGCAAGTTCGATCAATGTATCCAAAGCAGATGGTTTTGCCATTTTCTTCTCTTCTTTCCGGTAAGAGGGTTGGTTAGAGCCAAGTTTGGGGGTCGGGCCAAGTCAAGCCAGGTTCAATCAGATGGGCCGGGGCTGTTCGCCGAGCAGCAGACCCAGTTTAGCGGTACTGTCCGCATAATCCGCACGTTCGAACATGCCTTGCTGGAGGAACGCTTCCAATTGCGGATATAGCGTGATCGCTCGGTCCAGTAGCGGGTCGCTCCCGGACGAGTAGGCTCCTACACTGATCAGATCGCGTGAACGTTGATAACGCGAATAGAGCTGCTTGAAGTTACGTACCTGGTCGAAATATTGCGGCGAAATCAATCCCGTCATGGCCCGGCTGATCGAAGCCTCTATATCGATGGCGGGGTAATGGCCCGCTTCCGCAAGCTGGCGCGACAGCACGATATGCCCGTCGAGGATTGCCCGGGCCGCATCGGCGATAGGGTCCTGCTGGTCGTCGCCCTCGGTCAACACAGTGTAGAACGCGGTAATTGAACCTCCCCCCTTGATGCCATTGCCGGCCCGTTCCACCAGCTGCGGCAATCGGGCGAATACGGAAGGCGGATAACCTTTTGTTGCGGGCGGTTCTCCAATTGCCAGCGCTATCTCTCGCTGCGCCATGGCATAGCGCGTAAGTGAATCCATGATCAACAGGACATTCTTGCCCTGATCACGAAAATATTCTGCGATGGATGTGGCATAGGATGCACCCTGCAATCGCATCAACGGCCAGGTATCCGCCGGGGCTGCCACCACCACCGACCGGGCCAGCCCTTCCGGACCCAGAATTTGCTCAATAAATTCCTTGACCTCGCGGCCTCGCTCACCGATCAGCCCCACTACAATCACATCGGCGCTGGTGTAGCGCGCCATCATGCCGAGCAGGACGCTCTTTCCCACTCCAGAACCGGCAAACAGGCCCATGCGCTGGCCGCGCCCTACGGTAAGCAGTGCATTGATGGCGCGTACTCCGACATCCAGCGTCTGATTTATCGGATCCCGATCGAGCGGATTAAGTGCCTTATTGACAAGCGGTGCACCATGCTCCGCCTGCAGCGGTCCCAAACCATCCAGAGGGCGTCCAGCACCGTCCAGTACGCGTCCCAGCAACCCGTTTCCCACAGGAAAACGCTTGAGCCGATCAGAGGCGCGACGTCGTGGTTGGCTAGCGTCATCCAGCACCGGCAGCGCACCCGTGTTGCCCCAAGGAATGACCTTTGCACCAGGTGTCAGGCCAAATACGTCGGTGTTGGGCATCAGATAAAGCCGATCACCCTGAAAACCCACTACCTCCGCTTCCACCCTGCTGCCATTGGGCGTCAGCACGGTGCAACCACTCCCTACCGCAAGCTTGAGCCCTACTGCTTCCATTACCAGTCCGGTAACCCGAGTAAGACTACCGGAAACCTGAAAGGGCTGAGAGTTGATAGCCATCTCACCACAACTCTTGAGAAACTTTCGCCACTGGTCTGTGTGAGAGTCTGCGTGAGAATTTGTGTGAGAGGGAACTTGCATTGGTTTGTCCTGAGTTCGCGGAGCGAACTTATCAAAAAGTGAGGTCACGTGCCCATCAGTTGCAGGGAGTCATGACACGGGATGAAAATGAGCGGTAAACCGTCGGGCTTGGGTTACTCCAGCCAATTACCGTTTTGCCCCAGCGTTTGAATCATGCGCTGCCAGCGCGTTGCCAGGGTGGCGTCGATCTGACCACTGCCCGTCTTGACGCGGCAACTACCACGGTCCAGGCTGGAATCAACGCAAACCGTGCAATCGTTAAGTTCATGGTGCAGGTGTTCGCGCACCAGGGCGGCATCATCCGCATGCAAAAATAGTTGTAACGGCTGCTTGAATACCGCATCGTTTTGCAGACAATCGCGCACCACGCCAAGCATGAGTTCCGGTTTTACCTTCAAGGCTTCACGCAACATCTGCTTGGAGAGACATAGGGCCAGAGTGAGCAAATTGTCGGAGATAGCCTGATCGGCATTTGTCAATTCTCGCTGGAAACCATGCAGCAGTTCCTGCAATTTGCCGGCCGCCACCGCGCCTAGCGCACTGGCGGCCTGATAGCCGGCTTCCTGGCCCGTGTTCAAGCCCACTTCATATCCAGCGGCATAGCCTTCTTGGCGTGCTTGCTGATGAATATGTTCGATCTGCTCGACCGTAGGCAGGATTACTGCCGTGCTGGAGTTATTTGCACTCTCGTGCTTTCCTTCGCCAGGCTCGGGGGTCGATATCTCCGCAGACTCGAAAGCATTCATTTCCCAACGCTGATAGGCAGCGAGACGTTCCTTATGAATAATTCGGCTTGCCATGGTCGTCATTCATCCTTTTGATCTTATCCATCCGGCTGAGCGCGTGAGCGAAAGCGGCGCCCGGTATTGCCGCGGGATAAATTAGAGATACATTAGCGCTCGCTCACTACGTATTTGATAGTTAAAAGTTTCAGTAATGCGCTGTTGCAATATCAAATGTCGAGATTCCGATTATCTGATGGCCTGCCGGACTTAAAGTAAATCAACTGCAAAAGCGTCTGGCTGGTTCATGTTTCGCTGCGATTTTCAGGTTCACGGCCGCTAGATATAACTTTCTTCCTTCTTGTTGCCGAATATGATCCGGCCTTCGTCGGAAAGACGGCGAACAACCTGTAATATCAGCTTTTGCTGGGCTTCTACCTCACTCACCCTCACCGGACCCATGGCCTCCAGATCTTCACGCAGCGTTTCCGCGGCCCTGTTTGACATGTTTCGAAATATTTTTTCGCGAAGTTCTTCGGCTGCGCCTTTCAGCGCGATTGCCAGTGCTCCTGAATCGGTTTCACGCAGCAAGAGCTGGATGCCACGGTCGTCTATGTCCATCAGGTTTTCGAAGACGATCATCTGGTCCAGGATCTTTTGCGCCAGATCTCCGTCGAATTCGCGTAAATTGCCAAGTACCGAAGCCTCCGCTGCGCTACCCATGAAATTAATGATTTCCGCTGCCGTCCGGATGCCTCCTACCGGGCTTTTGTTGATATTCTCACTACCGGAGAGCAGGTCGTTCAGTACATCGTTAAGCTCGCGCAGTGCATAGGGTTGAATACCTTCGAGCGTGGCGATACGGAGCAATACGTCATTACGCAACTGCTCGGCGAGTTGGCCCAGAATATCGCTGGCTTTATGTCGATCCAGATGCACCAGGATGGTGGCGATGATTTGTGGATGCTCGCTCTTGATCAGCTCCGCGACCGATTGCGAATCGATCCACTTGAGGCCCTCTATACCGCTGGTGTCGTTGCCTTCCAGAATACGGCTGATAATGTCCGTAGACTTATCCTCGCCCAACGCTCTTTCAAGTACCGCCCGGGTATAATTTTCTGAGTCCATATCCATAAGAAGGTTTTCTCCGTAGGCGCGGCTACAGAAATCGCTGAGTACGGCATTGATCTGCTCCTGACTTACGTTCTTGACTCTTGCCATTGCTATGCCCAGCTTCTGCACCTCGAGGGGGGTCAGATGCTTGAGTACCTTTACTGCCTCATCCTCACCCAGCGATAGAAGCAGGATCGCGCCTTTGTTGATGCCTTCCTCATTCATTGCCAGTCACCCACTGTTTGACGATGCCCGCCACCAGCTTCGGGTCGTCCTTGGCTAATTGCCGGGCAAGCACCAGGTTTTGCTCATAAGTGGAGATTCGCGGCGTGGCAGCCAGGGCCGAAGCGGGTTGCCCTGTTTTATCCTCGTTATTTTCAGTTGAATCCGTCAGCAATGGGGGCGGTGGCTGATTCGCGCGTTTCAGCATCGGTCGCAGTACGCCTAGTACCAAGTATAGAATCAGCGCTCCGATCAGCAGATTCTTCCCAATCTGCTGGGCAAGGTCGATCATTTCCGGCTGTTTCCAGAGCGGCAACTCGGGTAGAACATCCTGCTCGACGTGCGTAAATGGGCTGTTGACCACATTCAGGGTGTCGCCACGCTCATTGCTGAACCCCATGGCCTCCTTCACCAAGTCGGTAATCTGTATCTTTTGATCATCGCTGAGCGGCTGGCTGCTGACTGATCCTTTCTCATCCGTCACCTTGCGATGGTTGACAACTACCGCTACGGACAGGCGCTTTATGCCACCCACCGGTCTGCGCACATGCTGAATCCTTTTGTCCACCTCATAATTGGTGGTGGCATCCTTGCGCGTGTTCGTATTGGTTGGCACGGGAGGCGTTACAGGCTCCGCACCGGTCGTGGGTGTCTGGTTGAGCGGCGAGCCGGGCGGTGTCGTTATCGGAACGGTTGCCGGCATGGGAGGCTGATTGGAAAGGGCACCCGGTACGCCACCCTCCTGGGCCGTTCCATTGGCTGATTCCGAGGTCTGCTGGCTGCGTATCGCGGAACTGCCCGGGTCCTGGTTGGGTTTATAAATCTCATCCATTTGCTCGGAGTGAGCGAAATCGACATCGGCCGTAACCTGCGCGCGGACGTTTTCCTTTCCCACGATGGGCGCGATAATGGCTTCGATACGTTTGGTATAACTCTGCTCCAATGCCAGCAAGTACTTTAATTGGTTGGGGTTCAAGCCGGGACTGGTGTCCGATTCGTCGGTCTTGCTCAACAGGTTGCCATGCTGGTCCACGACGGTGACATTGCTGACAGGCAGGTTCGGGACGCTGCTGGAAACGAGATGTATGATTGCGTTTACCTGCTGCTGGTCGAGTACGCGACCGGGATAGAGGTTTACCAGGACCGAGGCGCTTGGTTTTTGTTGTTCACGCATGAACACCGATTGCTTGCCGATAGCCAGGTGGACTCGCGCACTGTCGACTGCTGAAACTGCCTGGATCGAGCGGGCAAGCTCTCCTTCCAGCGCGCGCTGGAAATTGACCTGTTCAAGAAACTGGCTGGTGCCGAACTTCTGGTTTTCCATCAGTTCGAAACCGACCAGGCCGCCCTTGGGCAAACCCTGCGCAGCGAGTTTGAGGCGGACGTCGTGAACCTGATTGCCGGGTACGAGAATCGCTCCGCCTCCATCGGCAAACTTGTGCGGTACATTCATTTGCTGCAGGGAGGCAATGATAGCTCCGCCGTCACGGTCGGATACGTTGCTGAACAGCACTTTGTAGTCGGGAGCCTGGCTCCACATCCAGCCGCCTGCCAGCAATGCGACAATGGCCGAGACAGCGAGCATCAGGCCCATTTTCTGCTGACTGGACATCCGCGCCAGGAAACCCTGCGCGAAAGTCTGAACTCCGCCCGGTGCGATGGCTTCGGCAACTACCGACATGGTGTCTCCCGCGATGCGATATGAAAAGAATAGGTTTTTTTATTGTTCGTCATGTTAGTCCAACTTGGTATTCAACCTGAATACGGTGGCTGTAGTGAGATTGTGATCTCACCAGGAAGCTGAAGGTAAGTGATGCAGGAAATCGTTATGGGTCATGGGTGCGGAATTTAAAAGTATGCTGTCAGCGACTGAATCTGGATTTAGGCGAATGCGTGCATTATCAACATGCGCGCAGGTTTTAAAACAAGGAATAGAAGCGGGTTTTACAGCCTTTTCAGAGAACAGATCCAGGGGTATGCCGTGTTATCGTGCATGCTTTCCAAAGAACGTAAAAATGGGGATCAGATGGATGTATCGAAAATAGACGCAATGCTCGCCCAATTGCAAACCGGTGCTGCGCTCGCAGCGGGAAAACCGGCGTCGGCACTATCCAGTGCTCGTGGGGGCGGCAATGAAGTTACGGGTATCGACTTCACCACCGTATTCAGGAAGTCGCTGGATCAGGTCAATAATGTCCAGCAGCATGCGGCAAAGCTTGCGAGGGATTTCGAGTTGGGCGCACCTGATGCGAATCTTACCGAGGCAATGATATCGATGCAGAAGGCCTCCATTTCATTCCAATATACCCTGCAAGTCCGGAATAAAATGGTATCGGCATATCAGGATATCATGAACATGCCGGTATGAATGTCAATCTGGATACCCGGCCTTTATCCAGTCTGCCCTGTCATCGAATTACTGACGCCAGCCATTCTCGCATCGACCTGTATAACTATTTTGTCGATCAGATGGCATCTCATGACGCAGGGAGCGGACCACGCGTTTAACGGGATGAACGAGATTCCGGATCGGGTCGGGGAAGTGCCGAAATTTCCATTCCGGTTTCCATTCCGGCTTCCATTTTATAAAGCCAGGCAAGCAGTTCCGCTACCGCGCGGTAAAGCTGCGGTGGAATGTACTGGTCCAGATCTACCTGCATCAGCAGGGATACCAGGTCGGCCGATTCGTGCACGTAAATACCATGGGCTCGTGCCTCGCTGATGATGGTTTCGGCGATAAGCCCTCGGCCTTTTGCGACAATTTGCGGCGCCGCCCGACCGGCGCGATAAGCCAGCGCCACTGCCACCTCCTGCACCTTGGATGGATCGGGCTTATTCATCCAGTTCGACTCCTATTCCGCGCAGATTGATGCCGGCGGAATCGAGTCCGTTCGCGAGCGGCGTCGCACCCGCTCGTAGCATGAACGCTGTAACCGGGCTCGCTGTGGTAAGCCGTATTTCGACTCCATGCGCGTCAAAGCGCAGGTTGGCCGAAACTTGACCCAAATTCGGCATGGTCAGGTTCAGGGAGGTTTGCCAGGCAGCGTGGGTATGGCCGGGTTCACCGGATTCATCAAACTCGCCGGATTGGTCTGCATCCGCGGATTTCTCCTCGAAAACTTCCCATTCAACCTTCTGGCCGGGCCAGGCTATGCCTTGCCACGAAATGTGACGTGTTTCGAAAACTTCCAGTTGCTGACGCACCAGGGTTAAAGCATCGGAATGAACCGGCGTGTTCGCGTTTACGGCATGGTCGCGTGTCATACCAGCCATTGTGGGTGCGTTGGGCTGCACGGCTTGATCAGGGAGGCGCGCCCTCAATCCGAATAACGGCGCCTGCGGTTCCAGCAGCAATTCGGCCAGCGGCCTTTCCCCCACTATCCATTGCGCCTGATGAGATTCGTAGAACAGGCCGCTTTGGCCCAACGTGCGCGCCAGAATCACGGCCAATTGAACTCCGTCGGCGGGCGGTGCCGAAAGTAGCGGAGCAGTTCCGGATAAGGTTGTGAGGCTTCCTGGAGGGGTCGAGCGGCTTAACAGATCGCTGATGAAGCGTCCTGTATCACTGAGCGGCACGGAAACCGCGGCTGAAGAAGGCTCGGCCATGAGCACGAATGTGGGCCGGGGATTCCGTGAGACGAAAACGAGGTTCAGCGCATCACCCGGGCGTATATCTGCAGGCAGTTTCATATGCAATGGTTGAGCATCCGCCATGTCTCCTGCACTTACTGTCACCAGAAACTCGCCGTTCGGGAGGCGGGATTGCACTGACGCGCGCAGATGCCGCCCTGCTTCGAGTCCCGCCAGGAACGCGGTATACCCTGGCTGCCTGTGAAGCGACGAACCACTGGCGCGGACTTGAACTACTTCGTTGAGCGGATTGATCGCGGACATATCGAGGGTTCCTTCCCTGGCATTTATTTTTTATGTCTCTATAGGATCTGGCAGAAATAGCTAAGTCAGGCCGGACTATGCCAGACGATTAGGTCGTGAGTAGGTCGGGCTCTGCCCGACGGCCGCAAAAACGATGTCGGGCGGAGCCCGACCTACATGAAGCATGATCATCATCGAGTTTTTTGGTCCAAATCCTGATGGATTGCGTTCGGCTCCCCTGTTCCTAAAAAAACTGCGCACGTTTCGCCCCTGGCGGAAGAAAAGAAATAACGAAGTGGCCGGGCTAGGCCCTGCATCACTTGATCGTCGGGCGCCGCCTGATCACTTGGAGCCATCTCTATAAAGAACGGGCATTATTTCCGCCATTCCGTGAGAGAGGTAGCGGCAATGTGGAGCATGTTCAATTCCAGCCGGGCCGGTTCCCGCTAAGTATGCGAGTCGTACGCTTGATGGACCCGCCGGGCCATTCCGGCGTTGCCAAGCAACGTCTGGACACTTTTCAT
>JBDTHR010000194.1:0-4073 GCA_039936855.1 Nitrosospira sp.
GTTTTCCATAGGGAAGGCAACAATACGTGATTCGCATAAAGAGGACGCGTTGACAGTCACGCAAGTGATTCAGAAGTCCAGTAATGTCGGTTCCGCAAAGATTGCCCTGTCGCTGCCGCCACAAACGATGTGGGGAATGTTGAACGATGCGGGGTTTGGTACGTCAACGGGCTCGGGGTTCCCCGGAGAAGCCGGCGGTAAGCTACGCCCCTACCATACATGGCGCCCCATCGAGCAGGCGACGATGTCATACGGGCACGGCATCGCGGTGAGCCTGCTGCAACTTGCACGCGCTTATACATTGTTCTCCGCAGAGGGAGAGTTGAAGCCGATTTCGTTATTGAGGCTTGAATCACCATTGCCGGGCAAACGCGTCATATCGCGCGAAACCGCTTCGGCTGTGAGCCGTATGCTGGAGATGGTGGCACAACCGGGGGGCACGGCGCCTCAAGCTCAGGTCAGCGGCTATCGGGTGGCGGGGAAAACCGGTACCGCGCATAAATTGGAAGGTAAGGGTTATGCAAAAAACCGTTACCTGTCGACGTTCGTGGGTTATGCGCCGGCTTCCAGTCCCCGGTTCGTTATCGCGGTAATGCTGGACGAGCCGTCCGCCGGAAAATATTTCGGCGGCGTAGTAGCGGCACCCGTGTTCAGCCGACTCATGGACGGCACGCTGCGCATGCTGAATGTACCGCATGATGCGCCCGCGGATAAGGTAATGTCTCTCACCGCAGCATCAGGATTGAATGGTGATGTATGACTTCAAGTCCTGACGCTGGAGGCAACAAGTTTTCTGAAAGATCGCCCATGCTTTTTGATTTCCGTATTTTCGATGGCTTGAACGTCAAAATCAGCAGTCTTGCCACAGATAGTCGCGTAGTAAAGCAGGGAGATACATTCCTGGCCTACGCCGGAGAAAGAAGCGACGGCCGAAACTTCATTCACCAGGCCATCGCAGCGGGAGCCAATGCGGTATTGTGGGAACCCGAAGGTCTTGTATGGGATCCAGTGTGGAAAGCGCCGAATTTGCCGATCGCAGGGTTGCGAGCCAAGGCAGGCATCATTGCCGATTACGTATATGGTCACCCGTCACAAAAATTGTGGCTCATCGGTATTACGGGAACAAATGGCAAGACTTCCTGCAGCCATTGGATTGCCCAGGCCCTGACCGCGCTGGGTAAGAAAACCGCGGTTATCGGCACCCTGGGTACCGGTTTTTGTGAAGCGCTGGAGCCTACCGCCAACACCACACCGGACGCGGTGTTTTTGCAGGAAAAAATGGCGGATCTACTGCGACATGGCGTCTGTTGCCTGGCAATGGAGGTGTCGTCGCACGGGATTATGCAAGAGCGCATCAACGGTTCGACATTCTCAGTGGCTTTATTCACGAATCTGTCGCGCGACCATCTCGATTACCACGGCAGCATGGAAGCGTATGCTGCCGCCAAGGCAAGGTTATTCCGCTGGCCCGGACTCAGGTATGCCGTACTTAATCTGGATGATGCGTTTGGGGTTGGCTTGTCAAATCACCTTCTGGAAACGGACGTGCAAATAATAGGGTATGGGTTCACGGAAGCAGCAACTCAAACTCGAGACACGATGAAATTCAGGATATTGCGAGGATACAATCTCAAGGCAGGCGCTCGCGGATTGAAATTTGATATTGAATTTGAAGGCGAACATCTGGAACTTGAAACTGAAGTGACAGGACGTTTCAATGCATCGAATTTATTGGGGGTGCTCGCGACTCTGCTGGCCAGCGGCATCAGGTTGATCGACGCAGCGCGGGCCTTGCGGGAAATCCGCCCTGTCGCGGGGAGAATGCAGCAATTAGGTGGAGGTGATCAACCCCTCGTTTTCGTGGATTACGCCCATACGCCTGACGCTATGGAAAAAGTATTGACCGCGTTGCGAGAAATTCTTCATTCCAGTCCTGCAAGGGGTATCGAATCAGAAGCCCGAAACCCAAAATTGATCTGCGTGTTTGGCTGTGGTGGCGATCGCGACCGTGGGAAGCGGTCTCTACTGGGCGAAGTGACGACACGGCTGGCTGACGAAGTCATCATCACAAGTGACAATTCACGGCAGGAAGACCCTGACGTGATCATCAGCGAGATTGTGGCGGGTGCAGGCGTCAATCATCGCATTGAAAAGGATAGGGCGAAGGCTATTTTCGGGGCGATTCATTATACGAAAAGCGGTGACGTCGTATTAATCGCGGGGAAAGGGCACGAAGCCTACCAGGAAATAGGTGGGCAAAAGTTTCCATTCAACGATGTCGAGGTCGCTAAACAAGTGCTGATGGAAAAGGCGCGGGTCCAGATATGATGACCGTGCATGACGCAGCCAGCGCTCTGAACGGCAAGCAGTCTGGCGGCGACGCCTGCTTTACCGGAGTCAGCATTGATAGCCGTACAGTAGGTCGCGGTGACTTGTTTGTCGCGCTGATAGGGCAAAATTTTAATGGCCACAATTTTATTGCCGCGGTGAAGGATAAAGGTGCTGTGGCGGCAATGATCGATCGGGAGTTTGAGGCCGAAGCGCGGAAGGCTGGAATTCCTCTGATACTGGTGGAAGATACCCGTCTGGCATTACGGCAACTCGCGGCATACTGGCGTGGGCATTTCAAAATACCGATGGTTGCGGTCACCGGCAGCAATGGCAAGACCACGGTAAAGGAAATGATCGCATCGATTCTACGACGGGCGGCGGGGCGCGACGGGCAAATACATGATCCGGATACGGTGCTGGCGACGGAGGGTAATCTCAATAATGATATCGGCGTGCCCCTGATGCTCTTGCGGATGTGCGAGCGGCATGACTACGCGGTGATCGAGATGGGAATGAATCATTTCGGCGAGATCTCATATTTGACCGGCCTGGTAAAGCCCACCGTCGCGCTGATCACGAATGCAGGGGCAGCGCATGTCGAGGGGTTGGGTTCGCTGGAAGCAGTGGCGCGGGCCAAGGGCGAAATTTTCGAGGGACTTGATCAAGACGGAATAGCTGTCATCAACGCCGATGATCCAAACGCTCCGCTCTGGCGCGAACTCGCCGGCAATAGAAGAGTCATCGATTTCGGCCTAGCAGGCAAGCCAGAAGTGAGCGCGCGCTATCAACCTGATCTTTTCGGCAGCAGCTTGGTGTTGGTCTTGCCTGGTGGAGTCAAAGAGGTGCAATTACAGGTTCCAGGCGCGCATAACGTTCGAAATGCGCTTGCGGCAGCAGCGGTTGCGGTAGCCATGGGTGTTGGAACGGAAGCAATAGCGTCCGGATTAAGTGGATTTCCCGGCGTGAAGGGACGTATGCAGAAAAAACACGGCCGGCACGAGGCAACTTTGATAGACGATAGTTATAATGCCAACCCCGAATCGGTACGGGCCGCTTTGGCAGTGCTTGCAAAAGCCGCCGGGACAAAGATACTGGTTTTGGGAGACATGGGCGAACTCGGCGGCAGCGCAAGGGATTTCCATGAACGCATTGGTACAGAGGCAAGAATGGCCGGGATTGATAAATTATGGGCTCTGGGCGAGTTGAGCGTCCATGCCGCAAATAAATTTGGCCCCGGCGGCCGGCATTTTAAGGAAATAGAGGAATTACTGGCTGAGGTAGAGAGTCTGCTGAAGCCTGGCGCCACACTGCTGATAAAGGGGTCGCGCTTCATGCAAATGGAGCGTGTGGTCAAGAGTGTCGAGTTATGACTCATGACGTATGAGTCATAAATCATGATTATGTTGGAATCATGAGTAAGCTGGTCTTGTTGGTCTTTCCACGAGTTTCGAACAATATTCTTTTGCGGCGGGCGCGATGCTGCTAGAACTCGCTCAATGGCTTGCGAAGGACATCCGTGCATTCAACGTATTCCACTACATCACATTGCGTACGGTTCTCGCGGCGCTTACCTCTCTTGCGATCTCATTCATGGTAGGGCCGGCCATGATACGTAAGCTTACCGCTTACAAAATCGGGCAATCCGTACGCAGTGATGGGCCCCAAACCCATCTTGTCAAAGCGGGCACACCCACGATGGGCGGCGCCTTGATACTCGTATCCATTGCCGTTTCGACGTTATT
>JBDTHR010000195.1:0-5943 GCA_039936855.1 Nitrosospira sp.
CCGACGCGAATGAGGTCGTAACGAACCCGGATATCGACATCGTCGTCGAACTGATCGGTGGCTACACCGTGGCGAAGGAATTGACACTGAAGGCTATCGAGAATGGCAAACATGTCATTACCGCCAACAAGGCGCTGCTGGCCTCGCACGGCACTGAAATTTTTGCCGCGGCCCAGAGAAAAGGCGTGATGGTGGCGTTCGAAGCGGCCGTAGCGGGCGGTATACCCATTATCAAGGCGTTGCGCGAGGGTCTGACCGCGAATCGTATCGAATGGATTGCCGGCATCATCAATGGCACGAGTAATTTCATCCTGTCCGAGATGCGCGATAAGGGACTGACATTCGATACCGTGCTGAAACAGGCGCAAAAGCTGGGCTATGCCGAAGCCGACCCCACATTTGACATCGAAGGTATCGACGCCGCGCACAAGCTCACGATCATGGCGGCTATCGCGTTCGGGATTCCCATGCAGTTCGACAAGGTCTACACCGAAGGCATCACCAGATTGACCCGCGAGGATATTCGCTATGCGGAAGAACTGGGCTATCGCATCAAGCTGCTGGGCATTACGCGGCGCGCGCCCAAGGGGATCGAACTGCGCGTTCATCCAACGCTTATCCCTACGCGGCGGTTGATAGCCAATGTGGAAGGTGTGATGAACGCGATCGTCGTGAAAGGCGATGCGGTGGGTGCCACCTTGTATTACGGGGCGGGTGCGGGCGCCGAACCTACCGCCAGTTCAGTGGTTGCGGATCTGGTGGATGTGACCCGGATGCATACCGCTGATCCTAAGCATCGTGTTCCTCATCTCGCTTTCCAGCCCGACCTGCTTTCGGACACCCCCATCCTGGCGATGGAGGAGGTGGAGACTTCATGCTACCTTCGCTTGCGAGTGATGGATAGGCCCGGGGCACTGGCCGACATCACCCGAGTACTTGCCGATCAGGGTATTTCCATTGACGCAATGGTGCAGAAGGAGCCCAGCGAGGGTGAAGATCAGGTGGATATCATCATGCTCACTCACCTGGCGATTGAAAAAAACATTAATGCCGCGATCGCGAAAATAAAAAAACTCCCCCTGACAACCGGTAAGGTGACGCGCATCCGGCTGGAAAATTTAAGCAGCAAATAATCCTGGACCATCCCTGGCGCTTTCAAAAATGCACGATACCGGGAATCAACCGCCGCAAGGTAGTAAAGCTGGTGTTCGAGCACGGTGCCTCGCGTCGAGGTTGGTGTAGCCTAAGTGATATGTGAGAGTCGTTCCAGTATCCTGTTGTGGTGAAAATAATGCGTTATATTTCTACTCGCGGTGGCATGGCACCGAAAAAATTTTCCATGATTCTCCTGGGGGGGCTTGCGCCTGACGGTGGGCTGGTGATGCCTGAAACCTACCCGCAATTCAATGCCGCCGAACTGGAAAAATTGCGCGCACTGAATTATCAGGAGCTCGCGTTCGAGATTATTTCACGTTTTGCAGATGATATTCCTGCCGCCGATTTACGCGGCATCCTTGCGCGGACTTATACCGCTGAAGCGTTTCAGGGTGAGGAGATCACACCACTTGCGACGCTGGAACCGGGGTTGCACATCCTGCGATTGTCGAACGGGCCCACCTTGGCGTTCAAGGATATTGCCATGCAATTGCTGGGTAATTTGTTCGAGTATGCTCTGGCGAAAACCGGAGAGCGTCTGAATATTCTCGGCGCAACTTCAGGCGATACGGGTCCCAGCGCGGAATATGCGATGCGCGGCAAGCAAGGCATTCGCGTATTCATGCTTTCCCCACAAGGAAAGATGAGCCGGTTCCAGACCGCGCAAATGTTTTCGCTGCAAGACCCGAATATTTTTAATATCGCTGTTCGCGGTGTATTCGACGATTGCCAGGATATTGTCAAATTGGTCAGCAACGACTCAGTGTTCAAGCAAAGATACCGCATCGGCACCGTCAATTCGATAAACTGGGCGCGTATCGCCGCCCAGATCATCTATTATTTCATAGGATATTTCGAAGCTACCCGCTCGAATAGCGAGCAGGTATCGTTTGCCGTGCCATCGGGGAATTTCGGCAATATCTGTGCAGGCCATGTTGCGCGTATGATGGGCCTGCCCATCAGGAAATTGATACTTGCCACCAATGAAAATGACGTACTGGATGAATTCTTCAGGACGGGATGCTATCGACCCCGCACCACGGGGGAGACACAGCAGACCAGTAGCCCATCAATGGATATTTCCAAGGCGTCCAACTTCGAGCGTTTCATTTTTGATCTGACAGAAAGGGATGTGTCCAAGGTGAAGGAACTATGGCGATCCGTGGATCAGGGCGGCGCTTTTGATCTTGCCGCTACCTCCGCACCGTTATGGGAGAAAGTGAGGAGCTTCGGTATTGTGTCGGGAACCAGTAATCATGCGGCCCGCATCGCGACGATCCGCAAAACATATGAACAATATGGCATGCTGGTGGACCCGCATACTGCGGACGGTCTGAAGGTGGGGCTGGAACACCGCGAAACCGGGGTACCCTTGATCTGCCTGGAAACTGCTCTGCCCGTCAAATTTTCCGAAAGCATTATTGAGGCGATTGGACAGGAACCGACGCGTCCTGCGGGGTATGAAAATATTGAAAGTATGCCGCAGCGATATGTGGTCATGAATGCCGACGCCGATGCTATCAAAGCGTTTATTGCCGAGCAGACCGGCTAAGTCTAGGAAACCGATTTACCTGCATCTTTTTTTTAAGCAGCGGCAAGTCAAGCAACCGGTCACGCGATTCAATGCACGATGTCGGGCAGAGCCCGACCTGCCTCTGGCAGGAATTTTACGGCTCGAGTACTACAGTGAAGTAGGTTGGGCTCTGCCCGACATCGTTTCTTTGATCGTCGAGCGGAGCCTGACCTGCCGCGTGTGAATGTGCGACCGGCATGGGTATCTGATTTACCTGCGCTGCTTTTCAGCGGCAGCGAGAAAATCGTCGAGTATGGGCCCTGAGTCGAGCAATTCACTGGCACCGCCATGAAACTCGGGATGCCATTGAAACCCGGTCACATAACATGCTCCACGCATACGTATTGCCTCGATAATGCCGTCGCTGGATACTGCTTCAACCTCCGAATCTCGCCCCAACTGCTTGATTGCCTGGTGATGGATGCTATTGACGAGATGGTGGTAATTCTCGCCGTACAGTTTCGCCAACCGTGAATTTTCCCCGATCAGAACCGAATGGCGATGCTGATCATACAGGGCCTGGTCGACATGCGAGATGGCGTTTGGGTGCTCGGTGGCGATATCCTGATAAAGGCTTCCGCCCAATGCGACGTTGATAAGCTGTAGCCCGCGGCAAATACCCAATACGGGTTTTCCCTGCACGACACATTCCCAAAAAAGTTCCATTTCATAAAGATCGCGTACCCTGTCTCCCGCCCATTCGGGCCGTACCGGCGTTTCGCCGTATGAAATCGGACTGACGTCCGCTCCGCCTTGAAGCACCAGTCCATCTATTTCCTTGACATAGTCGCTGATGCGCACGCTGGAGCGTTCGACGCCGCCTGTTTCTATGGCGGGCAGCATGAACGCCAACGCACGGCGGCGCATGATCCAATGGGCGATGCTTTGTTCGAGGTATTGCAGGGTTTTGTTGCGGAAACCTAATTCCGCAGGCGGTTGGTGCAGGATGCGCGGTGATAATCCGATACGTAACGGGCGCGTCATTTAGAGTCTGGGTAGGGTACATAAGTGAATGCCAGGAATAATTAGATTGCCGCAATCCTGCTGTGTTCTTCGCCACATATAAATAAATATTTATCCCTTTGCATACTGCCCGAAATCAACTCAGCTATTTTAACGTTCAGCGGGTATTCTTTATACCTTAACAATAGCCGTACGCGGCGAAATACGCTGTAAAACAATTTCACATCCACAAACTCACTTTCTCATCCACAATTCCGCCTGTAGTTGCATCACATCGGCGAGATTGTGTTCACGCGCATAAGCGCGGCGCAACCAGCTTGTGCCATTGCCAACTCGCAGTATTTCCCGAATACCTTCCATTGCTTCCGCCGCGTGCAATTCCTCCACATGGTCCGCAATGCGTGTCAGCATATCGGTTATATCTTCACGGATACTGCGCTGTTCGTGGGTACGCGGGTCGATAAAAACACCTTCGAGTCCAAAACGGCAGGCCTGGAAACGGTTGAACGTATAGACCAGGTAATCGTCCTCTTCCGGAGGCGTGCGCTGCTCCACCATGATGTAACGAGACACCGCCTGAATATAGCAGGCAATGGCGGCGGCAATTTCAACGGTGAGAGGCGTATCGCATACCCTCACCTCGATAGTGCCGAACTCTGGCTTGGGGCGGATATCCCAGTAAAAATCCTTCATTGATTCGACCACGCCGGTACCGGTCATCTTGCCGAAAAACCGTTCGAATTCAGCCCAGCGCAAAACGAAGGGCGCACGACCGCTCAACGGGAAGGAAAATACCGAATTCAGGCGTGCCGAAGCAAACCCGGTATCGTGCCCCTGCACGAATGGAGAACTCGCTGATAGCGCGATAAAATGCGGGACGTAGCGCGACAGCATATGCATCAGATGAAGTGCTTCATCCGGCCCCGGGCAACCTATGTGGACGTGTTGTCCGAATATGGTGAATTGTTTTGCCAGATAACCGTATAGCTCGGACAGATGATGGAAGCGCGGTGCATCAAAAATCTTCTGCTCGCTCCAGTGCTGGAACGGGTGTGTACCGCCACCCGCAATCGCGACGTTGAGAAAGCGCCCCGCCTCGGATACAACATTGCGCAAGGCACGCAGTTCCTGGACCAGCCCGGTATATCCTTGTTGCACCGAGGTGTTGATCTCGATCATGCTGCGGGTCATTTCGGGCTTTATTTCGCCGGGATGCGCACGCTTCGCAACCCGACGCAATATATCGGGAGCCGAAGAAGCCAGATTATAGTCGTTGCAACTGAGCAGTTGCAGCTCCAGTTCAACGCCGATGCTCAACGGTCTGGAGGGCGCGAAGAGCATCAGGCTCATGTTTTTTTCTCCAGTGTTTCCCCGGCAACCCGCAGGGCCAGCTGGACAAGGATGGGACCCGCAAGCTCAAGTATCACGATGCAGCTCATCAGTACCAGCCCCAACCCTGAACCAAACATGGGAAAATCCACTGCCGTATCCATTGTAAGCAGCAGCGCAACACTCGACATGGGTATCAGGGCAATCCCCAGGGCCATGGCCTGGCGCAGGCTGATACCGCTGTAGTGCGCCAATGTCAGTACAGCCAGCAGCTTGGCTGTTGCGCGTGCCGTGATAAGCAGCAAGACCAGTAGAAAACTGTCACGCAAACCGCTGAGGTCGGCCGCGAGGCCATTAGCGATAAACATCAACACGACCAGAACCGCGCCGGCGGAACCGAAGTGCGGCGGGAAAGTTCGCGAGCGCTGACGTCGGTATCGCGTTATGAGGCCGGCAGCCAGCAGGACGAGGATCGGGCTGAGTTTGAGTGTCGATGCCATGATCGTCGCAAACGCAATCATGCCGAACAGGACGAAAGAAAAGGTTTCTTCATGCTGTCCGAGATAATGATGGATTCGCTCGAAGGTAATGCCGAACAACGAGGCCAGTAGCGCGGACCCTCCCAGGAGATAAAGCGGCGCCAATATAGTATGGATGATACTGGTGCCGGCCTCGCCATGCATGCCGGCGACAGCCAGCTTATGGAAGATGACAGCATAAATACAATTGAGCGCGGTCATCAGCAAAAGCCGGTCGGTCACCTGGCCCTGAGCGCGTGACTCAGTGACTATGCGTACCACAATGGCAGGTGAGGTGGCAATTGCAATGGAAGCGACAACCGTGGCGGAGATATTGGCAACCCCAAACCAGCTCAGCATCGAGAAAACAACGGCGAATGTGGCGGTGGATTCAAGCAGGCTTGT
>JBDTHR010000196.1:0-2861 GCA_039936855.1 Nitrosospira sp.
TGGCACTTTGCGCCCGCAATAAAGAGAAACTGGATAAAATCGCCGCGAAGATCAAGGGTTCCTGCGCGTTTCAATATGACGTCAAGGATACGGAGACCTCATCCGAGGTTTTTGCGCAGATCCGCCAGCGCTTCGGCCCGGTAGATGTTTTAATATACAACGCTGGCGCGGGCGCATTTCAAAACGTAGATGACGCGACACTGGAAAGTTTTCAGGACGCATGGGAAGTCAATTGTCGCGGGCTGTTCCAGACAGTAAAAGAAGTGCTTCCCGATATGCGCGCTGCGGGAACCGGGAATATAGTCATTATCGGCGCGACCGCATCAATTAAAGGCGGCGCCAACTTCGCTCCTTTTGCGTCTGCCAAAGCGGGCCAGCGCGGCCTTGCGCAATCAATGGCGCGATACCTCGGCCCTGAAAGGATTCACGTCAGCTACGTGATTCTCGACGGCATCCTGAATTTGCAGCGAACCCGGCAGCACATGGAAGGCAAGCCTGACGAATTCTTCATGGAACCTTCCCAGATAGCGGAAGCCGTTTACTTCCTCACGCAACAACAATCACAGGCTTGGACATTCGAGCTTGATCTTCGGCCTTTTGGAGAGAGATGGTGAAAGGGGTGCTGGATTAGCACGAAGAGCAGCAGCAGGCTCGTTGGGCGCAACCGGAGGGATGGGGTAACTATGACCGCGTAGCGATCAGGCTGGCGAGGCGAAACCGATCACCGTTTACCATGTGCCATTCAATAGCTTCTCCGCCCAAAACAGGCCGGAAACCGTTTTATTGTCGGATATTTTTCCCGTTTTTACCCATTCCAGGGCCGTCGGCAACCCCAGGGTGAACACCTCCAGATACTCCCCGTCATCCAGGACGGCGCCCTTGAAGGTAAGGTTTTCCGCAAGAAAATAAATCAACTTCTCGTCGGAATACCCGATACAGGGATGCAACGTGGTGATATAGCGCCAGTTTTCCGCCGTGTAGCCTGTTTCCTCCAGCAGTTCCCGTTGAGCGCACGTTAGCGGGTCTTCGCCGACATCGATTTTTCCGGCAGGCAGTTCGTAAAACTCCCGATGCAATGGATAGCGATACTGGCGTTCCAGCACCAGTTCGCCATTGGCGAGCAACGGTATGATGACGACTGCGCCGGGATGCCTGATGTATTCGCGTACAGCGACTTTACCATCAGGCAGCCGGGCTTGATCCGCTCGCACATGCAGCAGCTTGCCATCGTATACAATCTTGCTGCTGAGCGTGGTTTCCGTAAGATCGAGGGGTGGTTTGTGCATAAAATAAAAAGCCAACTGGAAAGTGAATATTGACGAAAATCCGTGACGGAGGTCTATACGCCTGCGCTGCCGTCGATTGAGTCGCCTTGTTGTTCAATCAGCCGTGCGGATGGGAACCAGGCACTGAAAAGGCTACCTTTGCCGGGTTCGCTAACGATCTCAAGTCCCGCCTGATGGCAATTCAGCACATGCTTGACGATGGCAAGGCCCAGTCCGGTACCCCCTGTTTCCCGCGACCGCCCATGATCAACCCGATAGAATCGTTCCGTAAGACGCGGGATATACTGCGGTTCAATGCCCATGCCGCTGTCCTGTACGGAAAATATGCCCTGCCCATCGCGTATCGTCCAGTTCAGGGAGATATCCCCCCCGGCAGGGGTATAACGGATGGCGTTGCTGATAAGGTTACCGAAAGCGCTGCGCAACTCATCCTTATTACCCAATAATCTCATGTTGGTATCGAGATTGAGGCTGATATGATGATGCCCGACACTCAAGGATTGCGCTTCATCATAAAGCTTCCGTAACATTTCCGGAACATCTACATCCCCGTCCCGGGCCATGTGTTCCGTATCCTCCAGTCGCGACAGAGTCAACAAGTCTTCCACCAGGCTTTGCATTCGTCTGGTTTGATCGGTCATCAGCTTCAGCGCCCATTTGCGTGTTTCAGGGTCTGAATGGCCTTCTTCCGACAATGTTTCGAGAAATCCGCCAACCACCGTCAGCGGTGTGCGTAATTCGTGCGACACATTGGCCACGAAATCCCGGCGCATGGTTTGAATTCTTTCAAAGCGCGTCACATCACGGCTGAGCAGCAGTTTCTGTTTATCCCCATAAGGCACGATCTGTAGCGAAAGAGTCAGTTCCTGATGCCGGGATTGCCTGATTATCAGTGGTTCAGCATAATTTTGGGTGGCAAGGTATTTGGTGAATTGAGTTTGACGCATCAGATGGGTAATATGCTGCCCCGTATCAACACTCGCGTTGATGCCCAGATGGTTCTCCGCCACCGGGTTGCACCATTCGATCCGGTCTATTTCATCCATGATTACCACGCCTTCCGGCATAGCCGAGGTGGCGCGCCGCAGAAGCTCCAGCGCGGAGCTGATTTGCCGATGTTTCTCGTTTTGGTCACGGGTGAGGCGTGTCAAGCGTGCAAACACGTCCCCCCATTTGCCGAAGCCGGCAGGCAACCTGGGTTCTTCGGCCTGGAGCCATCTGTCTAGCACCGCCAATTGACGCCAGTGATAAATGACCAGCAGCAGTAGCGCGACGTTATAGAGGGCTAATGTCGCGAGCGTGCCCAGCATCGCCAGGAGGAACCCGGTTACAACTGCAATCAGGACCAGGTTGGCTGCGTGCTCCCGGAAACGTTCCCAGAAACTGGACACGAGAGCTATGTGGAAGAATTAAGTGGAGTCATTATTCGAGCGATCACCCCATGCTCGCCGTCAGCACAGCGGATAGCCGATAACCCGATCCCCTCACCGTTTGCACCAGCCCATCCTTGCTGACTGTCTCCAACGCCTTGCGTAATCGGCGGATATGCACATCCACCGTGCGATCCTCTACGAA